>JBDZWB010000020.1:0-13587 GCA_040255975.1 Nitrosopumilales archaeon | reverse complement strand
AAAAGAACCGATAGTTCTTTTATAGTGCCGTCAACCATCTGTGCCTTCTTGGCAATATCGTCTAGAGCTTGGAGCGCCTTGTTGATGACTATTTTTCCTTCTATGATCTCTCTCATGCCCGCTTCAATAGTCTCGACAGTCTGCCGAGCATCCTGTTGAACCTTGCTTATGATCACTTCTATCTCTTCCGATGACTTGGCTGTTCCTTCAGCGAGATCTTTCACCTCATCTGCAACCACAGCAAAACCTTTTCCGGCTTCGCCCGCCCTAGCTGCCTCTATAGCCGCGTTTAGTGCAAGAAGATTCGTTTTGCCAGCGATTTTTCTGATGACATCAAGCACTGACGAAACTTTGTCACAACGCTCTGCCAGATTGCGTATGTTATCTGCAGAGTCGTGGGATACATTGATTATTTTGGCTATTTTTTCTTCAGCTGCAGCCGCCGATCTGGTACCAGTGGAAGAAGCTTTGCCCACAGCTGTCGACATATCCGCAGCTTTGTTCATCTTTGAAGCAAGAGTTTTCATGCCAGAGTTCAGATCCTCAGTAAGTTTGTTGATGGCATCGATTTCTTCAGCTTGCTGTTGCGAGCCTTTCGCAATCTGCTGGACGGTGGTTGATATCTGTTGCACCGAAGTGATCACTTGATCAGTAGAATTGGTCAACTCTGTCAAAGTCGAAATCATGTCATTTGAAGCAGCCACTCCCTGCGACACTACATGCCTAAAACGTGCCAGCGCATTACCGACATTTTTTTGCAGTTCGCCAACAGGCCCATCTCCGTCCAAGATAACATCTTGTACAAGATTTCCGGCAGCTGCTTCTTTTAGTAGTGTACATAGGTCAGAGATCCTTTTTCCGTCGCCGGCATGCATAATTGCTTCCAATCTCTGTTCTTCCCTCTCTCTTCTCGTCAAGGTTGATCACCTTTGCCTGCCGTCGCTCTTCTTTACCAGCTTTTGTATGATCATCGAATGCCACCCAGATGAATACGTTTCATAACCAGGTGAAAACGCATGTGCTATGCAGCATTCATTATTTTCATAGTTTGTTATAACGAAACCTTTTTTGTCCTCAAGAAGAGCCTCCATCCCAGAAAATTGTATTCGGCTTTCAAGTATCTTCTTGCGCGAGTCTGCAAGTACTAGTCCTTCGCTGTCAAGAATGCAGATTCTGGAATTGGCTTTTTCTTCGCTATTAAGAGGAGTGTCTTCTATTATTTTTTGTGCCAATGCTTCCCAGTTGAAGATAACTCCAAGGACCCCGAGAATTTTTTCTTCTTCATTTGGATTGTGAACAGGGCAGGAGAATATCACTGCCATCTGGTTGTTGACAAGCGGACAGCGATGAACTGTCTGGAAACCAAAACCCCCCTTGGACACCTCTAGAGCGGACCTAAACCACGTAGTCTCACTCTGATTCTTACCAATTGAAGCGTACTGGTTTGGTCTGCCATTTGCTATCACATTGCCAGTCGAATCGCATAGTACGAGATCAAAATATACGGTATATGAATCGAGTATACCCCCCAACCTCTTTGACGCAAATGCTGTTGCTTCCTTGTTCTTTTCAACAAGCGCGTTTGTCAGGCTGCCATCCGTTGCCCACCATCTGACGTCGCAAGAACGTTCATATAGACTTCTGTCGATCAGATCAATGTTTACAAGCGCAAGATCAGAAAGTCTGACACCTCTTATGCTCGTGATCTGCTTTTTAATTATCGCTCCCATTTCAGTCATCGTTCCCATACTTTCACGTCGCAAATGCTCAGTTGTGTCTTCAATTTTTTTTGAAAGTTTGCTCATTTCTTCTGCCACGACGCTAAAGGTCTTGCCTACTTCACCAGCCCGGCTCGCTTCTATCAACGCGTTTATGGAAAGTACCTGGGTCTCCCCGTTTATCCGGTCAATCTGATTGATTGCCGTTTCAGTCTTTTGAGCAAGGACTTCGGTCAGTTCTGCAACTTTTTCTAACGAAAATGACGACTTGGATTCTTTTTGCTCTGCTGCGCTCTGTTGCAGGGTCATCGCATTTTCAACGGTCTTTTCAAGCTAATAAGGTGCAGTCTGTACAACGTTCTACCATTACAAGCAAAAAGTCATTTCAAGGAAACCTTTGAGATATTAGTTATAGCAATCTACTAACGCTCAATTCATGCCATTAAAGAACAAGCTCGTGCAAGTTATTAATATCATAAAATTGAGAAATAACAAGATAGTTCCCAAGACAAGGTGATTGCACGTAAAAGAGCCTGTTTCAAGTATTGGAAAAATGAATTCTCTATAGATAAAAAGTATATTGTTAGGGTGATTGTTTCTTACGATTTTTACTTAAAAATATATGTATGTTTAAGGTACTACATCTCAACAGTTATGGTTGACGAGTTCAACGCAGGGATGACCCTAGCCATCATAACATTGGCTTCACCTGTGCTAGCATACTTTGTACTTGTTGGGTTGCCCTCGGTCACTGCCTCAAACCAAGTTTCGATTGACGTCAACTCGCAATTGGAAAAAGTAGAAAGAGCACAATTGTCAGGCGTCAACATGGATTATCTACAAGATTCCAGCTTTGTAAACAGTAACCCAGAGGAGAGGCTTCGCATTGCCTATGAACATTCTGCGCAGTCAGAAGTGGATCGTTGTCTTGGCGGTGGCAGCAACGAGATGTGTGCAGATACTTTAGCTCTATTGGTCAGCAGCTGTGCTGACAAGGACATGCACGTTGCAGCATGTGAAGACCCCAGATTTTTGAACTACATAGTGACTAGCCTGAAGAATTAAGTCATTTGCTTCTCGGTTACAACGGGTATGAGCATCTACATACTGTAGCTTATTAGAATTTGGAGATAGAAAGGCTATTGTAGCATATGTCTCTGCACAGGATAGAGAGGAATTGTTTGTAAGCAAGATTCTTGCATCGGAATTAAAACAAGCCATTCTTGATATGAACAACTTGTTGGGGATTTCTGTTGTTGATCTTCTCTTACAGCAGCTTGAAGATCAAGGAATCCTATCAGAAAACGACGGTTCAAGAACATATACGTTTGACGAATTGAACAATACCATGGCAGTTATTTTTGGCGAGGCGACTCCTTTGTTCATGTTACAGTTAGAGAGACGCCTCCATGATAAAAAAAATTGAATCAGAAATCAGTCTCCTTGTCCTTCGATTACCATCATTGTGAGGCTCGACTTGATGCTGCTCATAGAGCGGACTTTTGCAATCACTTTTTTTATGTCGCTCTCCGAAGGAGCGTTCACTTTCGCAATCACGTCATAAACGCCAAATACTCCCTTTACTTCCGAAACTCCATTTATCGATTTCAGCTCTTTGATTACTCCGTCTTCGGTTCCAAGATCGCAGTTGATAAGAACATATGCTTCAGCCATACCTATGGAAGAAAACGCGACTCTATTAAAGAATTGCTAGCGCGCTATATACTTTTTAAATTACCGTGACATTGTATATAGGACGTGAAATTCCTTTTTGTGTCACCGGAAGCTCTGAGTCTTGATCTTGCCTACGTTGTGACGCAGGAGGGAAATGAAGTAAAATTTTTCATCCACAGTGCTACCGAAAAGGACGTTGGAGATGGGTTTGTGGAAAAGGTGGATTCATGGGAAGATCAGGTTGATTGGGCCGATGTGATAGTCTTTGACGACATTGCATTTGGCAGAACAGCAGATAAGCTCAGGGCAGAAGGCAAGAAGGTAGTAGGCGGCAGTGTGTATACTGACAGACTAGAAAACGAAAGAGAGTTTGGCCAGCAAGAGCTCGCTAAGGCGGGCGTCTCAGTCCTTCCCAACTGGAACTTTTCTGATTTCGAAGAGGCGATCAAGTTTGTCCAGAGCAAACCCGGGAGATACGTCATAAAGCCAAGTGGAAAGGCGCAGAACGAAAAGGAGTTACTCTTTGTAGGCCAAGAAGAAGACGGCAACGATGTCATAAACGTCCTTGCACACTACAAAAAGTATTGGTCTAACAAGATTAAGATATTCCAGATACAGCAGTTTTCTTCCGGCGTTGAGGTAGCTGCTGGAGCTTTCTTCAATGGTAAGGACTTTGTCAGGCCGATAAATATCAACTTTGAGCACAAGCGTCTATTCCAAAGCAATATCGGCCCGAGCACTGGAGAAATGGGCACTCTGATGTTATGGCTGCAGAACAGCAGGATATTTGAGCTGACGCTCGAAAAAATGAAGCCGATGCTTGCATCTTCAGGCTATGTGGGATATATCGATGTCAACTGCATTGCGAATGGAACCGGCATCTACCCCCTCGAATTCACATCTCGTTTCGGATATCCCACGATATCTATCCAGATGGAAGGAATCACCAGCAAGTGGGGGAAGTTTCTCTACTCGCTTGCAAGGGGAGACAATGTCGAGTTGAACACAAAAAAGGGATTTCAGATCGGAATCGTGATCGCAGTCCCGCCGTTTCCCTTCAACGACGACAAGACATTTAGGAAATTCTCAGAGGATGCGACGATACTATTCAAGACTCAGAACCTCGACGGCATCCATCTTGGCGAGGTAAAGAGGGAAGGAAATGACTGGCGCATTGCAGGCAGATCGGGATACTCACTTGTAGTGACAGGATCCGGAAGCACCACCGAGGAGGCGAGGCAGCAGGCGTACAAGCGTGTATCCAATATCATGATACCAAACATGTTCTACAGGACCGACATTGGAAGTGGATGGGTCAGGGACAGCGACCTCTTACTTTCCTACGGATACATGCATTGAGAGATGCGTGCAAAATGTGTTGACCAAGCGTGTCAAGATAGATAACCAACCCGCTCAAATCAGCATACTAAGACTTTCTGGAAAATGTCAAAGTCAATATCCGCGTTGGCTGCTATTGCACTACTTTCATCTCTAACAAGTGTTCTCACTGTTACTCATGGCTCCACCTAGGAGCTTGGCATGACCATGTCAAGCAATGAGGCTGCCTATGTTCTTGGAGAGAAGGTTCAGCTGACAGGCAAGGTAGATTTCCCGCTGAAACTCAATAACCTCATGAGGATGACCATCTATACTCCAAGTGGAGAGATTCACCGAATCGACGAATTTAAGATAAATAACGATGGAGGCTTTACATGGTCTTTTACTCTTCCAACAACTGAAGCGGGTCAATGGATCGTTAATGCAAGGTTTGACACCAGGGAAGCGCAGGCAGTCATAAATGTACTGGCGGTGGATGTCTTTGACAAGATATACATTGAGAGCGCGAGTGTACGAGATATGCAGGGCAACAACATCACAGTCATAGGGGGCAATATCGGCAAGAACCTTGAAATCAGTACCATAGTAGTCAACGATGAGCAGGTCTGACAGTCTTTCATATTACTAGTCCAAATACTTGATCAAGAAAGAACCGCCAAATCGATGCTTCTAACTCTAGGCTCGCTGCAAGGTGGCGAATCGATCGAGAGATCGATGTCATGGCTACCAGAGGAAAAGTGCAGCTATACTGCTGAGATATTTGTCTGGAGCTCATTCGATGGCCCAATGCCGCGGGTAGAGAAACATTCGGTAGCGTTCAACATCAATTCTTGATAGCATTAGAACAATATGGCAGACAGGTTGCTCCAGAAACTTCGATTTTGAGGGGCCAACATAAAATAGCAAAAATCTTCTAGTATCCGACTCGTGACCTGCTTTTAATGATAAGTATCCAGGCACATCATGTCATCACCTGCTCACCATGCCTCAGGCGGGGCTTTGCAAGGGCATGGCGTTGCCTTTGCACTCATTGGGATCTTTGCAGGCATGGCCCTAATAGTCTCTTATGCTGCTTCAGATGGAACAATATTTGGACAGAATTCAAATCCTGCACAAGGAAGCAGGGCTCCAATAAATGGTAGCAACATAGGAGGAGCCGTCATATCCAGTGATGGGTTTGATGAAGTTTCTCCACAGTCGGAGGATAGTGCTCCGCCACCTGAACCCAGCTCTGCTCTGTCACGAGAAAGGACGTTATCCGAAGAAGAGAAGAGGCTGCTTGCCATGAGTGATTTTTCATGGAATAGGGCAGCCGAACTATACGTAACTTCCAACCAAGACGTCATGAACACACCTAGACAACCTGTACCAGTACAGACAGAGGCGGAGCCGCTTGCTTTGTCAGACGATGTCACCATAGATATCGAGCGCGCCAGAAATACAAACGAGGGGAGGGTCGACTTGATGGCTGACACTATCGACATAGATATTCCAGTAGATCTAACAGAGATTGCAAAAGAGCTCGAAAAAGAGTTTTCAGATATTGATGAAGAACTACAGGATATTGAGGACCAAGGAGAAGGCGCAAGAGGTAGCGGCCTGACAAATGACGATCTAAACGATAGAGCAATGCCAGGTGAAGGCAGTTCTGGAGATGACGGTTCGGGAGACGGTAGTGGACTAGGAAACGGGGATGAGTCAGGGTTCGAGAGTGGTGACGGAAACAGCTCACATACAAAAGATCCGTCTGCAGATTCAGGAAGTAAAGGCGTGAGGAATACTGGCGGCAACTTCACGAACATCGAAAAGGCAGAATGAGTTGAAACAGTCAATCTGTGCTATAGAAGATAAATCCAGCATTCTCGCTCTATAGTCAAGAGCATATCGATCTTAAATCAGATGCAACCTATCGTCTTGCATAAAGGCGAGGGCTTGATTGTTGTCAGGGACAGCTGAAGACGGAAACTACACAGGAGTGTTTAGGAGGGGCGCAAGAGGTACAATCGACATCATTGCCGACATACTGGCACTTTGCGGCACGTGGAACAAGAGAACCAAGATAATGTACAAGGCCAACCTGAGTCACCAGATGCTAAAGTTCTACTTGTGGCATCTGGTGGAGCTTGACCTTTTGGAAGAATCGCAGGACATGAAATTCAAGACCACTGAAAAGGGCAGGGCGTTTCTGTCACACTATAGGCAGATGACAAAGTTGTTGATAGGTATTGCTGATCGCGTCGTGGCGCCACATGGCGAATGAGACCTCTATGAGTGGCTTATGTTCTCTGCCCTGATTTCCAGGGACTCATGGTTTAGCAATACACCGCAGCATGCGCAGGGATTACATGACCGTTCTAGGACATCTCTTGCAGATCTCAAGACAATCAACTTGCGCATTACTGTGCCGCATCGGTCACATACGATGAATATGAACATGTTGCTATGTTGCGAATGTTGAATAATTCAGACGTTATTGATGATTCCTTACAATGAAGGGAAATAATATCGGGTCTTGATCCGGAGATGCAAGTGAAAAAGATAGACAGTACGGCAGCGATCCACTAGGTCAGCCTATTCTTCTTTTCTCTGAACCACCGAATGATTCCGTATGTGATGCTTGACGAAAAGGCAACGATGAGCCCAGCAACGCCTAGGTCGAACATCATTGACATCGCATATGCTGGTGACCCATTATTTTTATCGCTTTGCTAACTCTTTTCAGGTTCAGTGCAACACTGTTGCGACATACCTTGCAGCTGTATGGATAAAGACAGGCGACTGGAAGACGAATATGAATATCGCCATTGCCAACGAAGATGACTTTGCAAAGTCCTGTAGGTATTTTTTCAGTTCGCTGTAGCGGTTCCGGATTGTTACCTCGGTGACCCCTGCAGCAATTGAGAGGTCCTTCTGCGTCCTAATTTCACCTGCTTGCATGCAGGCAATGTAGAGGACGGTTGCAGCAATACCCATCGGACCCTTGCCGGCAGAGATCTGCATGGCTACAATGTCGCGCATTATCTTGATGGCGACCCTCTTTGTCTTCTCGCTTACCCCGACCTTGTTTGCAATTCGTGTGACGCATCTTGCATGATCCACTGTCGGGATTTTGGGATCGAACACTCGAACTAGCGTTCTGTAATCACGCGATAACTTTTTGCGGGCCACATTTGAGGCAGTTGCGATTTCACTTAACGTCCTTGGGTTTTCAAGCTCGCGGCATGCAAGATACACGCAGGCGGCAAGCACAGAAGATACGGTCCTTCCCTTTATCATTCCAGCTCTGCTTGCCTTTCTGTAAAAGTAGGCTGACTTTTCGACGATTGCGTCAGGCAGTCCTAGGCTTTCCTTCAGGTGTTCAAGCTCTGGCAGGGCCTGCTTTATGCTCCTGTCATTGGCTGCCTGTATCCTAAAATCCCACACCCGTATCCGGTCAAAGTTTAGCCCGTTTGCCTTGGAGCTTCCTATCGTCGTTACGAGTCCCTTGTTATAGCGTGCAAGAGAGGTAGGCGAGCCGGTCCTGCTCTTCCGGTAAAATTCATCGACGCTAAAAGCGCGCCAATCCTGTACGGCCGGGCTTTCGATCCTATCGATCACTATTCCGCAGCGGCTACAAATAACCTCGCCGCATTCATGATCTGTCACCACGACCTCGTTCTTGCATGCAGAGCATACAACTGACGCTTGCATTTTGAGGCAGTCAAAATATCGCATTGCGAACATATATAGCCATCGTACAGTGCTACTAGAAAATTTGTAATCATGTGTCAACGAAACGAAAATCTTCTTTCACAGTCACCAGCACTACATGTGTGTTAGTACGCTCTACATAAGGCAGTGAAAGATCTTTCTTTACAAAGCTTGAAAGCTCGGCACGACCTTTGAACTTGGCAATTATGGTCATGTCTGTCAGCCCAGTAGTGTCGTAGACGGCACACACGTTTGGGAATTTCGCTATCTGCTTTTCCAAGTCAACTATCTTTCCCTTTGTTGCGGTGATATCGATTATGGCGGTCAGGTCGTAACCCAGCTTTTCATGATCCAGTATGGCAGAATACGATTTGATAATGCCTTCCTTTTCCAGCTTTTCAACTCTTGCAAGGACGGTAGGAGGAGATACTCCGATTTCCTCTGCCACCTTGCGATAAGACCTCCTAGCGTCATGCAATAACCTCTTTAGTATCTTTACATCCGTATCGTCCAAGTATATCTGATTATACATTTATCTAACAGATATAAAGCCTTTTCATGGATCGCTTAATATATGTTAGATTATTAAGCATTATACCTTATATTATACAAACATATTACAGATCCTTATGACGTCAAGAAATTCGCTGGAGCATGGTAGTGAAAAGGCAGGTCTTGAGGATGCCGACTTTGTTCAGATCAGATATACTGATGTCCTTGGCAGGTTCTTGGCAAAATACATCACTTCAGACAGCGAAGATTATTGGCGAAATGGCGTTGGGGTGGATGGCTCATCGGTCAGAGGCTTTGCCGAGATAGACGAGTCTGATCTGTTGTTGATCCCTGATAAGTCAACCGTGCGGCCTGCTCCATTTTCTAGCTACAAGGTCGCTATGGACATCGCAGATGTCTACGAAGGTTTTGGGAAAGGAAGGTTGTTGAGAGACCCGCGCCACGTTTCGCAGCTGATGGAAGAACACCTTGCGCGTGAAGGATTCTCCTGTCAGACAGGCCCTGAAGTAGAGTGCTTTATCTTCGACGACATTGTCTTTGGAAAGAACGGTCCAGAGATTCTGTCTATAGAGCGCGCTGGCAAGTATCCAATCAGAAGAAAGGGAGGCTATGATGCCCCACCATTTCAGGACTCTCTTGCCGAGTTGAGATTTGAAGTTGCCGAGATCTTGAAAAAAAACTATTCGATAAAGGTCACGAACATGAACCATGAAGTCGCAAGCAGTGGCCAGATAGAGATCAACTTTATGCACAGTACGCTCACAAAGGCTGCCGACAACGTCCAGATCTATAAGGATGTCGTCAGAAGCATTGCCAAAAAACATGGCAAGGTGGCGAACTTTATGCCAAAGCCGATCTTTGACGATAGCGATCTTGACGGCATTGAAAACGACAACGGATCAGGCATGCACGTCAGCATCAGCCTTTGGTCAGGGGCAGCTAACGCCTTTTTTGACGCAAGTGATGTGTACGCAGAGCTCAGCCAAACTGGCAGATACTTTATCGGCGGAATATTGAACCATGCGGATTCATTGGTAGCACTCACCTCGCCGACAGTGAATTCCCATCATAGGATGATCCCGGGCTTTGAGGCCCCAGTCTATGCAGCCTGGTCAAGGGGCAACAGGTCTGCGGTGTTGAGGGTACCTGTGAATGATAGGAACAATGCTAGATCAAAGCGCATCGAGTTCAGGGCGCCGGACCCATCGTGCAACCCGTACCTTGCGTTTTCTGCGATAGTGGCCGCCGGCCTTGATGGCATCAAGAAAAAGATCGAGCCAGGCAATCCCATCAATGAAGACATCTACAAGATGTCTGACTCGCAGAGGAAGAGTCTTGGCATAAAGTCACTCCCAAGCAGTCTACTGGAATCGCTTGAGGCGCTAAAATGCGACAGGGAGTACCTGAGACCATGTTTCCAAGGCGATCTGCTAGAGACTTACATTGGGCTGAAACAAGAGGAAATCTCATACATAGGCAAGTCAAAAGAGCGGCAGTTCATGCTCTATTACGATATCTAGCTAGAGGGTCTTTCCTGTCCGGGCTTTCTTGGCATGGAATTCACTATTGACTCTAGCTCTCCAATGATTTCTTCGACGGACTTTATCTCTGTCAGTGGCCTGACTGTTCTGTTGACAAGCGGCATGGAGGGCAGCAGGAACAGAATTTGCTGGAGCTCTTCGTTTGACGCTACATCAAGGACCATTATACCTCCCGGCGAGTCCGCAAATGCATAAACAAACTTGAGCTTGTTCTGCTCTTTCAGTTCACGATAAACATTGAAGGTCTGCTGCAGCATCTTCATCTGGGCAACTGCGAGATCCGGTGCCACGAATTCTAGTTTGACAGAATCTGTAACAAGATACAGCATGTAAGACAATAAGCATGCAAATGAATAAGTTTATCGCCGGCACGAATAAATTATCTTGTTTCAGACCTTTTTGCGGAAATGTCTACCGAATCCTTGCGTAGAGACCACAACCTCATTGAAAAGATGCTCAAGGCGCTTGACACTACTGCAGGGCTCTTGAAAAGCGGAAAGGTCATTCCTGCGCCAATTCTTGAACAGATGATCGACTTTACAAAGAACTTTACGATTGTATGCCACCATGGCAAAGAAGAAGATTCGCTTTTTCCAATGCTTGAGAAAAGCGGGATGCCACGAGAAGGCGGTCCGATAGCAAGGATGCTCTTTGAGCATGAAGTTACAAAGCAGCTCGCAGACAAAATGGAGGAATCCGCCAAGAATTATCTCCAGTCGGGCAGTGCCGATGCGCTTGTAGCGGACATCAAGGGCTATATCGACCACGTCGCTCTTCATCTTGCAAAAGAAAACCACCGGCTGTTCATGATGGCAGACATGATACTGCAAGGCAAGGCCCAGCAGGTCAACAATGACCTTGCCCAGTCAGAGGAAGCAAAATTGAAGAAACTTGGTAAGACAAGGGAGCATTACGAAAAGTTGGTAGATGACATGCAGTCTGGTCTTCAGCAGTAAGGCTTCTATAAGGTCAAGTGTGGTTTCTTGCCGTGGACAAACAGGCCGACATTGATAGGATGCTAAAAGAGCTCCATGCCTCCTACCTGAAAGGAAACGAGCACGATGAAGGCGACCTAATATACTACAGGATAAACTACAGGCTTGTCGACGCCTTTGGAATAACAAAATCGGAGGCCGACAGCTTCCATGCCAGCTATCATTCTTCAAGTCCGAGGCAGGTTTCTCAAGGTTATTGCGCCAACTGTGCGAAGGTCGTGACGATAATCCCGGTCATTTATGGAATCCAGGCAAGCGATATGGAGAAAATGAAGTCTGCCGAGGCAGAAGGCAAGCTTTTGATCGGCGACACGAATACTATAAGGCAGGGAACAAAAGTGGCCATGTATGGCTGCAAGGTCTGCAGGACTCTGTTGCCAGAGTACGGCACGCTCTAGTCGAAAAGGTTATTGCCCCAGTTCTGTAAATCATGCCTGTGCACAATCCCGTCAATACTGTCATTTCATTTGTACTGCTAATTGTGATAGTTGCAGGATCGTTCTACTATGTCTATGCCCTAGCTCCAAGAGGTCCATGGCTGGGGATCGCAGATGGGGGATATCTAAGTCCACAAGTGTCAGAAACACTGGGATTGGAACAGGACAGTGGAATTTTGGTATTCGCTATTGCGCCGCAGAGCCCGGCCGACAAGGCAGGGTTGCGCGGTGGAGGTGCAGAAATGGTGGAAATAGGGGGCCGGACAATACCAGTTGACGGAGACATCATTATCAGTTTGGACGGCAGGCAAATCACAAATAGCGAAGATGTCTGTGCCGTAATGGGACAAAAACAAGTGGGCGATAGCGTGAGAGTCGGGGTTAGTAGGGATGGCAGCTTGCTTGAATTCAACGTGATGCTCGAAGAAAGTCCGCCTGGAGAGAGTCCCGAGTGCTGAGCTAAAACGCCTTTGTCTTGTGCAGCTTTATTAACCCTTCAAGCAGGTCACGGATCTGCTCATGTGTAGGGTTTAGGTTTTTGATCTCCTTTACCTTCACGTTCAGCTTTTCCAGCCTTTCATAGATGTTCTTATCCTCTATCATGTCAACAAGCGTATCAAGATCAAATGGCTTTTGCAGGAGCTCAACCACCTGATTTAACTGCTTGACAGAGTCGACAAGCGTCTCCTTGACAAATGCTGACGCAAAGATTATTCTCTGGCCAGGATATGCGTTCAGCATATGTTTTGCAACTTCCATCCCATCCATTTTTGGCATGCGATGATCAAGGACCACTGCATCAAAATGTGCGTTCTTTTGTATTTCCACCATGTAAATCCGCAGACACTGTTCGCCATCCATAGCTGTCGTGACCTTGTGGCCGTTGCCTTCAAGCGCGCGCTGGTACTGATCCAGTATGCCGCGCTCGTCTTCAGCTACGAGTATCCTCACATCGTCTGATCTAGACATCTGATATTTAGTATTTTTTATGTAATTATTAATAATGTCCAGGGGTGAAGCCAGGGGGAGATACGAGGTATGGTTAATACCACCACCTGACAATTATAATCATGGAGAGCAGGATTGTTGTCGAGCCACCGGGTCCAGCCGCCCGGCGAGTAATAGAAACGATGAAGAAGAATTGCTATGACTCGACTTTTACTTACCCGCTGGTAATTGCAGACGGAAGCGGCTCATTTCTTCAAGATGTCGACGGCAACACATTCCTCGACTTTACCTCCAATATAGGATCTTGTCCACTTGGCTACTCGCATCCAGAAATAATGAATATCTTGGTCGATAAGTCGAGGAACGGCGCGCATAAGATAGCGGGTCAGGATTTTTACTGCAAAGAGCACGCAGATCTGTCAGAGCAAGTTGCATCGATAATTCCAAAAGGGTTCAAAATGTTTTTCGTAAACAGCGGAGCAGAGGCGGTCGAAAATGCCGTCAAGATCGCATACAGGAAAATGTCGAATACCACTCCTTCTATGCTACCTGGAATGTCGTGCATCAATGCTTTCCATGGCAGGACGCTTGGCGCACTGTCGTTTACCTTCAGCAAGCCAGTGCAGAAAAAGGGCTACCCAGAGCTGCCGGTCTTACGGATAAAGTTCTGTACGAGCGACTCTGACCCAGAGATCGACGAGGCTGAAAAACTGCTTGCCAAAAACAAGGTCGC
>JBDZWB010000204.1:0-3469 GCA_040255975.1 Nitrosopumilales archaeon | reverse complement strand
CGTACATGGGGTTTGCTGCAGCAAGGATCGATGTCCTTGCATTAAGCGTGGCTACAATGCCCCCCTTTGCTACCGAGCAGGTTTGCTGCTCCATCACCTCGTGCAGTGCCGAGCGGTCTTCCGCCTTTATCTTGTCAAACTCGTCAATACAAACGATGCCTTGGTCGCCCAGCACAACGGCACCGGCTTCAAGCATCATGATCCCTGATTTGTCTCGGATTACGGCTGCAGTCAGGCCTGCAGCGGTAGAACCCCTGCCCGAAGTGTAAAGGCCGCGGGGGGCTATTTTCGCTGTAAACTTTAACATTTCCGACTTTGCAGTACCTGGGTCGCCAACCAAAAGCACGTTGATGTCTCCCCTTCTCACCGATCCATCCTCAAGCTTTTTTGTCACCGAGCCCACGATCAGGAGCAGCATTGCTTCCTTCATCGGCTCATGTCCGTAAATGTGAGGAGCGAACGACGCGATCAATTTTTCATAGGCGTCGGGCTTGCTTGCGATCGCCCTTATCTGGCGCTCATCTTCCGGGCTTATCACTACTCGCTCGACTGACCTTGTATCCTTGCTGCCCGCCCTGCCGCCAAGGTACTCGATGTTGTTTCCTTCCATCCGCAGCCGAAAGAGGCTTGTTTTTGCTGCAGGAGCGGCCGGCTCCTGTTCGATCCTGATTATCCCGGTGAGCATTATCCTGTCGCCAGGCCTGCACTGGTCAACAAGGTCACCCATGACAGTGACTTCGACATAGTGCGGCAGCTGGCCGGCAGGCAGGTCTTCTGGCAGCTCCTGCAACCGCACAAGCTGGAAATCGATAAAGATGCTATTTTCAGGATCCATGTCAAATTCCCTTTCGCCGCATTTTGGGCATTTCATGGGCTTTTTCAAAACAAGCCCTTTGAGCTCGGCATCAAATAATTCTGAACAACTGGTGCACCGGTAGGCGACTTTTTTTGCCAGAGGCTTGATCTCTGAAGAGCGCACGACCATGCCTGAGACGCTCACCAGCTTGTCTATCAGGTCGGCGTTTATTTCGCGCAGACCCTTGCTCACTGTATAGTTGCCGATCCTGACCCGTATCTTGTCGCGGATCTCTTGTTCATAGTCAGGATGGATCTCTCGCATTATCGAGAGCACGGCCTCGTTGAACGCTGCAAAATACTCGTCAGGGTGGTACGTTATCTCTTTCGCAAGTGTCGGGTTATACGAGTCCAGGTCAATGTAATCCACTACAAGCGACTGAGCGCCAAGCGCCATCATGTTGTTTATCCTGTCAAAATACTTGTAATTGCCATCCCGATCCTTGAACGCTTTTAGAAACTTTTCAAGATCATTTGCAAGCGCGGCCGCTGTCTGTTGTTGCTCAGTCAAACCTTTTCAGCACTCCTTTCTTGAATTTTGTTGAAGCGTTGTTTATCAGGTTATAAAGCTCCTTTTCCTCAGCCGACAGCTTGGCTTCGAGTTCCGGCGACAGAGGCGAAGCAGCTGCCAGTTTCACGATCTTTTCAAGCCGAGTAGCTACAAACGTATTGAGCGAGACGAGCAGGTTCTCCCGCTCCCTATCCTTGAGCCCTTCAAGGTGGTCGTTGGCGCGCACATAAAAGTCGACATCGATTCCAGACAGATCGTGTGGTTTTGCAATGCGCTCGCGGTTCATTGCACGCGAAATGTATCCGGCCAGATCGCTTGGCTGGATCTCGACTGCACCTTGCTCTGTAAGGATCTTGGCGACCCAGCGCTGGAGCGACGACATGTCGCCTTCTTTTGCATCGATCGCAATGTTGCCAACTGCCATCTTGACATCTTTTTTAAAAGTCACGCGGACCTCTTCTGCAAGGTAGCCCAGCTGGTAGGCACTCTGTATAGATTCTATGCGTGGCTCTGCCCGGGCATCAGCTGACATATGGGGAGCTGATAGGATTAGGCAACTAATATATCAGCTTTTAACAGCTTTTGTTAAGCTTCAAGCTAGCTCCAGCTGTTGTTATAGTAAAATCATTCACGAGATAGCAAGATATTAATGGTTTAACTATTTCATGGTTCACACTATGTCGGACAAGAAGACAGATCTGGCAAACCTGATGTGGTCTGAGAAGTACAGGCCGAAAAAGCTCGACGAAGTGGTTGACCAGAAGGAGATAATCAAGGGCATAAGCAATCTGATAAAGAGCCCCGACATACCGCACATGCTTTTTGCAGGACCTGCAGGAGTGGGCAAGACCACCACCGCGCTTTGCATAGCAATGGAGCTCTTGGGAGAAGAGTGGAAAAAGAACACGCTAGAGCTCAACGCATCTGACGAGCGTGGAATCAAGATGGTGCGCGAGCGCGTAAAAGAGTTTGCCGCTTCGATCAAGCTGGCAAGCGACAAAGAGTATGGTAAGCCAAAGATAATCATACTAGACGAGGCCGACGAGATGACGTCCGAGGCACAAACTGCACTCAGGCGCATAATAGAGGATAGCGCCAGAACTACAAGGTTCATCATAATATGCAATTACCTTTCGCAGATAATCGATCCGATCCAGAGCAGGTGCGTCGTGTTCAGGTTCACCCGCCTGCCAAGGGAAGACGTTATCGATCATCTGAAAATGATCTGTGAAAAGGAAAAAGTAAAGTACGAAGAAAAGGCGGTTACGCAGATCTATGACGCAACTGGCGGCGACATGCGCCACTCTATCAACATCATGCAGGCTGCGGCCGGCATGGGAGCAGTGTCTTCTGCCAACGTTGCATCTGCAATGGGGCTCTCAGGCAGAGCGAAGGTTGGAGACGTGCTAAAGCTTGCGATGTCAGGTAAGTTCAATGAAGCTCGCGCAAAACTGCTCGAGCTGATGCAGGTTTACGGCATGTCTGAGACAGATTTCATGAAGTACGCCAACCAAGAGGCGTACGAAATGAAGATCGAAAAACCCGAAGAATTTGCCGCGATAATGGCAGAATACGACTACAGGCTTTCTGCCGGCGCGCATCCCGAAATCCAGCTGGCGGCACTACTGGCGCAGCTTGGAAGGCTTGGGACAAAGAAGTAAGGCAGTTAGCTCAAAAGACTTTATGCAGACGGGCTAGTATTCTTCCTCAAACTCTTCGCCGCCTTCCTCTTCCTCCACTTCTTCAAAGTCCTCCTCTAGTTCTTCGCGCTCCTCTGCGCTCTTGTATGGGAGGTCAGCCTCGCCGGGCGCGCCGCAGACTGGGCACTTGAACTCGATGGTCTGCCCTTCCAAGTCCAGCGGGAAGTCTTTGGAGAATACCTCGTCGCACTTGCTGCAGACAAGCGTTGTCTGGATGCTGTCCTGACTGAACTTGTGGGATTGCACTCGAAATGAGGTGTTGGCCAATTTGTTATTCTTCTTACGTATAGGAAATCGCCTTTTTTATAAGCGTTAGTGGCTTGTATATAAAGAATTCAGTTTCCAGTTATCCCCTGCGCCACCAGGATAGAATAGCATCCCAAGCCACACTCCTCGCATATCG
>JBDZWB010000203.1:0-3479 GCA_040255975.1 Nitrosopumilales archaeon | reverse complement strand
AAATCATTCTTACACGCTTTGACGCAGATTCTAAGACTCCACCCTTCCTGGAATCTCTTGTTGATTGAGAGTCAAAACCCATCTGTTCCATCGCACCCCGTTATCAAGGTAAATGATTAAAACACCTTTGTAAAATATTTTTTACTAACAGTACGATCCGCCCTACTTGGGCCAATTGACCAAAAGGTCAATTATCTTAGCTTTCAACCAGAACGCCTTGCTCTTCAGCTGGTGCTTCTGGCTTCACCTCATGAGATGAGATGTTCGTCGGCACTTCGGGAAGCTTGGCCTTTGCCTCGCTCTCAAGCACCCCCTCGATCTCGTTGAGGATGGAAAGGGCATCTGCGTCCACAGGAGTTGAGATTCTGGCTTCTGCCTTGATATTGGCGTTGACAAGCACGTCCGTGGTCACTGTCGAGACCTCAGAGAGTGCCTGGCCGGCAGCTGGGATGGCCTTGCTCAGCTCCGATTGGATGCCCTTTATCATGTCGATCGTAGGATCGATGGTGTCGAGAATAGTGGCGAACTCGTTGATCGTGCTAAAGCGTATCACGACCGCCTCGAGTGCCAGACCCGTGTGTTGGGTCGTCCTGCGCAGCCGCCTCACGTTTGTCAGTTCCATTGCCAAGATCTTTGCCCTGGCGTTGTTACCCGATTTGATGTTCGAGGTTATCTGCTCGAGATAATATGCCTCTGTCGTGGCGAACTTTTTATCGAGCATCTTGAGACGCATGAGCTGGTTGTAGACCACTCCTGTAGCATTGGTGATCTGACTCATGAACTGCTGGCGCTTGTCTCCTCCCATTTACTACCAACAGGCTAAACAAAGCAGGAAAACTCCGGATGTTGTACTCTGTGTACAAAAAGCTATTACAAAGCTGAGCTACGAAAAAAGTTGTATCGTTAATAGCGATATGTGCATACGATGTTTGGGATGGTGACGGATGAGGATCACAGCCAACTCTCAAAGAGAGAGCACATCGCTAGGCACCTCGGTGCGCGCAAGATCGAGTTCATATCGACTGCAATTATCTGTGTAGTCTTTGCCATAAGCTTTGCCCACCTTGAGTACTATTACATCAAAGACCCGGCTCTGCAGATCTCAAACGGCGAGGTAGCCGTCTCCGACTCGAACTTTGACAGAAGCAGGGAGACAGAACCCATAATCGGCAATATGTACCAGTACCATCTCTTCCCCATGTTGTTCATCTTTGTCCTCATCAGCTTTGCAGCTCTCTGGGACGACATGTCGTTCAAGCTGCTCGGCAGGCACAAACGCATAAAGGCTGCATTTGTCGGCGTAGCCAACCTCATAACGGCGATTGTAGTCGAGGATTTTGCATGGTTTGCCAACAGATGGGCAGTCCCACTTGAGAGCGACCCGAAAGGCGGGCTCCTGATGCAGCTCTCCGACTGGACTTCGATGCACATGGGTGTGATAGATCTTGGAAGTTTCGTTGTACCAGTCTGGTACTTGATCGCAATAGCGATAGCCACGCTGGCATACTATGGCGGCTTTCGCAAGCACAACAGAATGCGCTAGCGCTTGTTGACAGTTACTGTAAAGTCGCTGGGATTGAGTGCAGCTCCACAGATCGGGCAGCGCCCATTTGTCGCACGGAGCGCGTCCTTGACTGATTTCAACATCCGCATCTGATATACGACCGAGCCGCATTTCCCACAAACAACGTCAGCTGCTAGCATACTGGCAACCTGCAATAACTTGAATAAGAAAACTGTCCTTGACAGTTTTTTACAAAATGCGCAGCTGCTGCTATGCTAGGCCGATGGCATCCAGTCCATCACCTTAAAGTCATGATGTCCCGTCCTGATGGCATGGTCGTCTGCATCCGGCTTTAAGAAAAAGAACTGCTTGCATGACTGGCATTCGTAGACTTCGGACCGGGGCATGCTTATGAAAATGCATGAGATTGATATAAGAAAAAGCTGGGTATACACCATTACATACAGGCTATTTCTGCAGCATCAGACCGTGTTTTTGGTCATAGCCGGTGACATTTACCTTCGTGCCTATCGGCAGATCGGCCGGCGTCTTGATGCCCGGAAGGAACCCTGACGCTCTCAACTGGGAGCCGTCCACCTTGAACACCACCCAAGCATACGAACCGGCATCTTCAAAGCCCTCAGGGGCGACAGCCTGGATCGTGTAGGTGACTACTGTGCCCGAGCCCTCAAGCTCGACGTGCTCAAACTTGCTTGCAGAACACTTTTCGCAATAGAGTACGGTCTCTAGCATCAAGTGGCCACACTTTGTGCATTTGTGCGCTAGTATCTTCTTTCTATTGGCCGCTTCGATGAATTTCTGATGAGTGCTTTCTTGTGCCGACAATTTCTCCATCATTTCCTGTCAACTTTTCTGAATATGTGCACCGCTGCGCTTGCGCCCGTGGCCCCAAAGTTGTGCGTAAGCGCGATCTCGGCGTTTGGAACCGTGCGCTCGCCGGCCTTGCCAGTGAACTGGTCGAAGACCTCTACCACCTGCCCGACGCCTGTCGCGCCGATCGGGTGGCCCTTTGACTTTAGCCCGCCTGACGGGTTTATTGGAATTTCGCCCTTGAGGCGCGTCGCTCCATCCCTTACAGCATGAGCAGCCTTTCCTTTTGGAAAGAAGCCGAGGTCTTCTATGTCGATTATTTCGGCGATCGTAAAGCAGTCATGTACTTCGGCAAAGTTGATGTCCTTTGGAGTGACGCCGGCCATCTTGTAGGCCTGCTTTGCGGCAGCGACCGTACTTGGGATGGTGGTGATGTCCTCTCTGCCCTGCACAGCAGCTGGCGAAGCACCCCTGCCTGAACCAATGATTTCCACGTACGGCCTGCCGCTCTTTTTCGCAAACTCTTCACTGCACAATATCGTGGCAGAAGCGCCGTCAGAGAATGGGCAGCAGTCAAGCAGTTTCAGCGGAGAAGCGACTACTGGTGACTTTAGCACGTCGTCTACATTGATCTTTTTGCGCACATGTGCCTTTGGATTAAGGATGCCGTTTTCGTGGTTCTTGACTGCGACATTGGCCAAGTCTTCTTCGGTTGCCTTGTGGGTGTGCATATAGGCGCGGGCCATAGATGCGAACAATCCCGGGAATGAGGCACCATTGCCGCCCTCATAGAAAAAGTCAGAGCAATAAGAGAACAGAGTGGTGCTGTGCACAGTGCCAGTGTGTGTCACCTTTTCGACTCCAAGTGCAAGGACGCAGTCATAGAAGCCTGCGGCCACGTTTGCATAGGCTTCTCTGAACATGACCGAGCCTGAGCCGCAGGCCGATTCAATTGTAAGACCCGGAACATGGGAAATGCCTAGGTTGCTCATGATGACTGGTGCCATGTGCACCTGCTTGTCTGCAACGCCGAAAACGTTTGAAATGTAGCCGGCTTGGATCTCTTTTGGAGTGATGCCAGCCGAGTCGATGGCCTCTTTGGCCGCATTCAGTGCAATCTCGATGATGCTTTCGTTTAATTTTC
>JBDZWB010000202.1:0-3492 GCA_040255975.1 Nitrosopumilales archaeon | reverse complement strand
TGACAATAACCAGCGCGGTGGCAGAATCAAAGTCATCCAGCCTCATGATAGTTGTGGAAGAGAGAAGGATCGACCCCCGGGGAGTCTACTTCCTTGAAGGCACGGCTACAAACAACGGCAACACAACTGCCACCAACGTCAGGGTTTCGGCCGCGTTTTATGACCAGAACGATCAGGTCATTGCCTCCGCAATTGCGCCGACAAACCCGCAGAATCTGGAGCCGGGTCAGAGCGCACCATTTCAGCTTGTTGTCATGGACAATCCATACTCGGGAAGCATCGCTTCGGCAAGATTGAGCGTCGAAAGTATGGAATACACCATAGTGCCGGAATTCTCGCTGCTGATAGTTGCGCTGTTTGGAGGCGTCATGGGTGCGGTGGTCTATGTCACTCGCGTTTTCTTTTACAGACCTATGGTATAACATATCCATGACTGTAGTCGACAAAGACAGAATCATTTAGCACAACAAAAAAGGTGAAAGAAAGAGCGTGTGTACACAAAAGAATATTAGAAAAATCTACTATTGAATATCCTGTGGCCATGCATAGGGCTAGAAACTTGGCATTCCCCCTAGCCTTGGTTCTTATCGCGCTCATTGGACTTGCAATCGCAGACAATTACAACCACCAACAGCAGCAACAGCATTTCGGTACTGATCTCTCCAATGCAGCAGCAGTGCAAAGCGAAGTTTCTTATCACTTTGAAAATTACGCAAGCGATAACCCGCTTGCCGTTGGTGCTGCTGCCGGTCCTGCCTATGCCTCTACAGAAAACCCTTCTCCATCAGCAACTACAACAACCACTGATGATTCCTACCTTTCCTTGCCTGATCTCTTTGACAGGACTCACGGCTCTGTTGTTCAGGTAACAAATCGGGCAGGCACTGCACGTTTGGGATCCGGCTTTGTATTTGACGAATCTGGCCACATCATAACAAACTATCATGTGATATCAGCCGGCGGCCCTTACGATGTAACTTTTAGCGATGGCACAATCTACAGGGCAAGACTGGTCGGATCCGACCCGTATTCAGATTTGGCAGTTCTGGCTGTCTCAGATGTCCCAGAGGGCAAACTAGTCCCCCTTGAACTTGCTGATTCTGACAAGGTAAGGGTCGGAGAACAAGTCGTAGCAATCGGCAATCCATTTGGACTTTCAGGAACCATGACCACCGGCATAGTCAGTGGCCTTGGTAGGCTCATCCCTGCCCAGTCTCCAGGCTCGCCTACACAGCAAGGAAGCAATAGCAACAACATCTTTTCCATTCCTAGCGTAATTCAGACTGATGCTGCAATCAACCCCGGCAACTCTGGCGGACCTCTCATAAACATGGAAGGCAAGGTCATAGGGGTTAATTCCGCCATATACACCAGGACCGGATACTTTGTTGGCGTGGGATTTGCCCTGCCTTCAAACATGGTAAACAAGGTTGCCTTGTCCATAATAGAGACAGGTTCCTTTAGGCACCCGTGGCTTGGCGTATCTGGGACCAACATTACGCCTGGGATAGCCAAATCGCTTGACCTACAAGAGCCAAGAGGGTTTCTTGTAGTTGATGTTGTGTCTGGGAGCCCTGCAGAAAAGGCAGGAATCCAGGGCGGAAACAAAAGGGTTACAATAGACGGAAGGTCTGTTATGCTTGGAGGAGACGTGATAATTGGGATCGATGACAAGGCTGTGAGAAAGATAGACGACGTTCTTGTCCATCTTGCCAGCGAAAAGAATGTCGGAGACAATGTCAAGCTCGTGGTCATAAGGGATGGCAAGGTTCAGGAAATTGCGGCAACCCTTGACGCCCGGCCGGGATCGTTTGAATCTCCGTAAGCAAAAAAAGTAAAGGTCCTACTACTACACTTGGCTTTGTGCAAGAAAGTCGTCAAGGATTTCTACGTTCTGCACAAAGCCTTCCAGTCACTATATGCAACGCAAAATCCTGTATATGCGGCAGGAGCCACAGTAACAATTCATCATCTCTACTGCTTGATGAGGTAGCCTATCACTTCGTCAATATTCGTGACGCCGACTACCTCTATCCGGTCGTCTACAATCTGCTGGGACTTTGGCACCAGAATCGTGGTGGCCCCAAAGTTGATTGCGGCATCCATCTTGGATGAAATGCCACCCACTGCGCCGATTTTTCCGTCCAGCCCTATCGATCCGGTGACCAGCACCGACGGATCGGTTTCTTTCTCTTCCAAGGCCGCTATTATCATGGCGGTGACAAGGGCTCCTGCCGAGGGCCCGTCGACCTTGATAATGTCGTCTTCAGAATCATTGATGAACCTCACTATGATGTCCTTGTCGTCTACAGAAATGCCGGTGTATGCCGAGGCGACAGCTGCCGCAGCCCTGGCCGCTGTCTGGAAGGTTGCTTCGTATTGCACGTTTCTGACATCTAGCGATATAGTCCCATCGCCGGACCCAATGACTTCTACTTCAATTGGGAATACCGTGCCAACGCCATCTTCGTCCACGGCGACACCGAAGTGGCTGACCCGCAGCCTTTTTGCAGAGTCGAGCAGCGCCTGCGCTGCGCTCACCTGACCTTCAAGGATCTCTATCTCCCGCTGCAGGTCGGTAGCCATGCTCTGGAGAGCCCGCAGCTCGATTTCTTGCAGGGTAACTGTAGTGTCCAGACCGGCCACCTCTGCCTCCCTTGAAATAATTTCTGCAGAGAGCACCTCGATCTGTGCGTTGAGGTACTCCAGCTGCGAAGTCTTGTCCTCAATCTCACGCTCCTTAGCCTCCAGTATCGCAGAGTATTGCTGGACCTCTTGACTGCGGAGCTCCATTGTCTGGGACCTGTCAGTAAGCTCGGAAGACAAGCCGGCTATCCGGGCTTCCTGAAGCAGGTATCCTCCGGAAGCGGCGGCTATGATAATAGATATCCATGCGGCCCTGCTTAACCCGTACAGCTTTGCAGTCAGCAATATTTCAGGATGTGTATACCATCGTCGAATATTATAACATTTTTCGGTAGCCCCGCTCTAGGAAAGCGGGCTGCATCCAGAGAAGGACTTAAAAGTTATGGCATTATCTACCCGTCGTTGACTATAGTAGAAAAAAGACCGTGGGGCAGTTTCGAGCGCTTTACGCTGAATGAGCCCTCTACTGTCAAGTTGGTTTACCTTGATGGCGATAAGCGTCTATCACTGCAGTATCATAATAACAGGTCAGAGTTCTGGAAGGTGATAAAGGGTCCTGTCAAGGTGCAGCTTGGCAATGACACAAAGATTCTGCAGACTGGCGAGACGATAACCATACCCAATAAAGCAGTTCACAGGCTTATTGGTGCAGGTACAGATGGAATAATACTTGAGATATCGATAGGCGAGTTTGACGAGAGTGATATAGTAAGGCTAGAGGACGATTACCGAAGGGAATAGGTTGTTGTGGTTCTTCCAGAGCCGGCTGCTATGATCGCGTAGAATCGATCTCCCTCACGCTCAGGTACTTCCAGTTCCATGTCAGGTCGTCGCTTCTGAACGCCG
>JBDZWB010000201.1:0-3493 GCA_040255975.1 Nitrosopumilales archaeon | reverse complement strand
GCCACATCAGCGCCTTCACCTTGCTTTCGGCAGTTGAAGCCCTGATGTTCTGTTCAGTCTGCTCAGCCAGAACGCTGCCGCAGATCGTAGAGGCGTTTGTGCTTGTCCTTGCGAGGGCTTTGAGGCGCGTGTTGGGCACCTTCCTTGAAAAGTCGCGGGTTATGGAATCTATGATCCTGTCAAGGGCTTCATGGTCTTCGACTTTTGACTTGGTTACAGTACTGGCGGCTCCCTTCATCTGTTCCGAATCACTCTCGCCGGCATCGGACTTAAAGCGTCCGCTAATCTCCCGTTGTAAAGCGCCGGGAGAGGGACTCGAACCCTCGAGTCCCGAAGGACATCAGCTAGCGCGTCATACCCTGCACCTATGATCTCGAGGCTGACCCCTTTTAGGGTCTACCGTGACTTACCTAGCTTGGGTACCCCGGCGCTCTTTTTTGCAGAGGCATTGCAATTTATGCCTTTATCAAAAGAGTCGTCCAAAGAATAGAGCAGATATCCGCGCAGGCAGAGAGGTCATTGCAAAGATCAGGGACTAATAGTCACCGCTAGCAATAGTATAACTCTGCTTCTGCAATGAAAACGCGTATGTGGGAATTGTGCCACTTTTCAGTTTTAAAATAATTGTAGCATTTTTTTGGGCGTGAAATGCGGCAGCACTACTGCATTTTTCCACTGAAAGCGCACGCGTCCGGCCAGCCTTGCATATACTCAAAAATTATATAATCATGCCGGAGCAATAACCCTCGTGCTGGCGACATCAGGAACACCTTCTGTTGAAGCTGTAAGAAACATATCGATGGCAGACGTTGCGATTGCGGCAGGGCTTTCAGACGAGCTTCGGGACAGGCTCGGCAAGTACATCCACATTGACCCGTTCACCATGCCCGACCCATTCAAGGAAGACGACGACTACAACTACATGGCAGTCCTCGACAGGGAGAACCTGACAAGGGTTGTGGCGATATTTGCCAACAAGAAGGACACGATGCCGCAGCTGCCCTGGTCCACGATTCTGGGCGAGCGCCTCGCCAAGGTGGCGCTGTCAAAGCAGGACGCGCAGGCACTAAAGCACGAGCTGATGCCAAAAGAGACCAACAACTTTTACCCGTACCGGCGGAACGGCAAGGTCTCCGGCTATGTCATGTTTGCATTCCAGATCTGCGGCCAGCGCTAGTCACGCAGTTCAATGATAGATATCTCTTTGAACTGCTTCACCATCTGCTCAAGCGACTCCCGGACCTCGTCCTCGTCGCCGCTTGAAATACGTAGCACCTCGAGCAACAGGTCGTCAAAACTGATCCCGTTGCACATGTTCCACAGCGAAACAGCAGTGTCGTTGACCCTATAGGCCTCGCCACGGTAGTTTATCAAAAGCGGCGTGCCGTCAGAGTCGTTGCCTACTTCGCCCCTCCGATAGATAATCTTGCTTGCCTTCTTTAACAACATGGCGTCGTCAAGCTGATCCTTCCTATGCACTTCGGCTTATTATCCATATCTGTAGAGGTTCTATATCAGGACTGTCGCCCAATGTTAAAATAAGTCGCAGGCAGATTTTCGCCATTGTTCGGCAAGAGGGAGAAGGTGCAGAGGCAGATCGTAATCACAAGAAAGGCCGCCGACGGGATCATTACTTGGTCAAAGACGCACCACCCAAATGAAGCCATATTGGTTCTGCAGGGCAAGATTACAAAGAACCAAGTCATTATCGACGGCCTAGTCATACCGCCCTTTACAGAGTCCGGCCCTTTCTACTCGGGCTTTGCGTTGCATGACCTTCCATACACGATTCCACACGTGGGCACTGCGCACTCGCACCCCGGCGGCTCGAACGCGCCGTCTCTTGAAGATCTCCACAACTTTACCGGCTTTGTATCCATCATAATCAGCCATCCATACGAGGACGAAACCATTGGCGCTTACGACAGAAACGGGAGCAAGCTGGAAATCAGGATAGTCGATTCCGTCTGATCATTTCCTGCGGCCAAAGTCCAGCTCTACTCCGCGCTTTGCATCATAACTGAAAACGAATGACTCGTCAGGCATTATCGGAAAGCTGGAAAGAACTGACATCAAGCATATCGGGCACTTGTCGACAACCTGGGTCTTGTCCAGATATGTCGCGCACCAGTAGCAGGTCTCACATAGCATAAAGATTGATGGAGTGCCCCCGACCTTTTGCAATGTTTTGGTATGCGAAAAGGTAGTTAATTACATTTTATAGCACACATGCTGGAAAACTTAATAAAAGAACAGCGCCAAGGATCATCGTTTGAACTGGGTAGGTCAGCAGATGGCATGGATAATGGTGTCCCTTGCCATAAGTCTCGCTCTCACTTGGTGGCTTGGATGGTACGGCATCATCCCTGCAATTGCAATTTTCATAGGAATCTCGTACTATATGCGCAGACGCGCAATGGCCCGCATGGGCATGGGCGGCGGTGGAGGCTTCGGCGGCATGCTCGGCGGCGGTGGAGGCGGAGGCGTCAACTATATCTGCATAGCGTGTGGCCACAGGTTCAAGGGCGGATCATGCCCGCGCTGCGGATCAAAGATGAAGAAAGCGGATTTTTAGTAGCATGACCCTTGAAGAGCTCCGCCAGAAGGCATTTTTCCAAAACACGATAGATGTCTGGATAATGTATTGTGCCGAGCGCGACTGGGACTGGTACAATATTGACGCATACAGGCGCTTCATCAGCCACCTCAGCTCAAAAGGCATAAGGATGCAAAAGTTCCCACTGTGCATCAAAGAGTCAGGAGGCATGTACGAGCGTGGCAAGGACAAGGCACAGTTTCTGGACATGCTCTCAAAGATTCCGTCAGACGACGCTGCGGCATATACGCTTAAGTTGAGCGCAGACGTGATGGCTGCGATACGCTCGTTTAACTAGAGTCTAGAATATTTCAGCTTGTAGACACCACAATTTAGCAGGAACATCTAAAACTCAATTTCGGCAATCACAACGCAGTGACTGAAGAGGAGCTGCCAGTTGGCGTCCATGAAGAGCGCATGAGCGAGCCGATGGTGGAAAGACCTGCCAAAAGCGACCCACTTTTTGACAGCATTGTCGGATACGGCGATGTAAAGAAGTTGTTCCAGATGTCGCTCTCTTCTGACAGGCCGGTGCACATCCTGCTTGTCGGCCCTCCGGCATCTGCCAAGACCCTGTTCATGTTAGAGTGCATGAAGCTCGAGCGCTCGTACTTTACTCTTGGGAGCCACAGCACGAAATCCGGCATGATAGATTACCTGTTTGAAAAGCGGCCCCGCTACCTCATCGTCGACGAGATAGAGCATATGCCCATGAAGGACCAGACTGCGCTCTTGAGCCTGATGGAGACGGGGATTGTATCTGAAACAAAGTTCCAAAAGACTCGCAATACGCAGCTAAAGACATGGGTCTTTGCCACGAGCAACGGCACCGCCAGGATGCTAACACCGCTCTTGTCAAGGTTTGGCGTTCTGCACTTTAAGCAATATTCCTTTGGA
>JBDZWB010000200.1:0-3545 GCA_040255975.1 Nitrosopumilales archaeon | reverse complement strand
ACTCGAATCCATTCATCTGTGGCATGCGCACATCAGATATCACTAGTGCATAGTCCTCTGCATTTGTCTTAAAGTGTTCAAGTGCGAGGACAGGATCGGTGAATCCATAGACAGTATAGCCTTGCTTACTTAGTGCCTGGCGAAAGATTACTACGATATCCAGTTCGTCGTCAACAACCAGTATGGACTGTGCGCGTGGCAGCTAGAACCACCCTGCTCTGGCACCAAGTGTTCCGACATCGAAGGAACAGAACATGGGTCGCAAAAAACACAATGTACGAGCTTATATCGCCTGCGAAGAATTATTCTATAACTAGCAAAAGCAATTTTCCAGTATCGACTTGTATACGTCGGCCATCACACGGTGGTGCATAGCCACATGCAGGTTGCCGGCTTTTTGCTCCAGTTCAGCCTGACGCAATTCCTCTCCCAGCTTGACCAGAAAGTATTGATGATTTTGGTCTTGTATCTTTTCGAGCACTTCGTCTATGAATCTGCGGTTGGCATCGATTTTTCCCCTCACGGCATCATCTATCATTTCACGCAGCTCGCGCTTTTTGTCAGGCGTCATTGCTGTATGGCACTCATGCAAACAACAATTACTTAAGGATATGAGAATGAATGTTATGGAATATATTTCACGCCTCTTTACTGCTTTTCGTTGGCGGAAAATTCTGTCAGGCATATCGACACGCTTAGAGAAATGGAAGCTCACAAGAGGCAGTACCAGATACGATGTAGCCACCACGAGCTAGAATTTTCTGCAAAAGAAAAGCGCATAACCTGCGCGATATGCAGCAAGAACTGGTTGTATGCTCAGGAGCGCGGATTTTCTGAGCTGAAGCAGATCTATGTCGCCGAAAGAGATGGATAAGACAGTTGTATTTTTATTTCAGGATTCTGAGGAAAAGCCGTGACCGCGCAACTGTCACTTAAAGACCTCGCCAAGGTTGATTCTGAGGAAAGAATGAACATTTTCCGGCGCTATTTCGCCGCTAGCCGATATAACCGACTGCTGATCCAGCAAACTCTGATCAGGTCTGCTAATGAGGGTTCACTCGTCTCAAAAGTCAGCGACATGGAGAAGGCGCATAACAAGAGCTTTCTTGACACGGTCGCGATATTGAAAAAGAGCAATTATTTCAAAGAGTTCTTGGCTGCAGTAAGCGAGGAAGACGCAGCGCTCTCGAAGATAATCGAGGCATATGATAAGAGAATGAATAGAAGCTAGCTTTCAACCACAACAGGCGGCTTGTAGTTAACGCAGTCATAATCCTTGATTCTACTGCACTGGGTGCTATGCTCCTTACACATGCTGCACTGTAAATGTGGAACGGAAGAGGTGCAGCATTCCTAGCAGGATTGCTTGTGAACTGCAGCATACAAGGCAATTGAGATCATTCGTGATGACCTTGATTAGTGTGTTCAGAGCTCACGTGATTGAAAGTCTCCAAAAATATAATACCAGCGGCAACAATCCAGCACTGAGTTGGCTCCAAAAAAGTTCCAGTGCAGTTGTGGCAAGACTATAGAATATATCTACCGCCTCGTGGGAGGCAACAATGCTCAGTCAACCACGCTTATCTGCAGCAAATGCCAGAAGGAGCACTCTGTGACGTTCTATGGCTTTTTAAGCGAGATCAAGGGCGCGTCAATTAAGCGATAGCTGTTGGTAATTAACTAGGTATTTTCTTATAGAGACGATGCAAACACCTCTTAAATAATTTCCCAGAGGGCATATTACGTTGGCAAACAAGGGCGTCATAGTCGCTTCTGCCGTTGGCGCTGTGATCGTCGTAGGGGCAATCATTTACTTTCTGGCCCCGGGCATTTTTGTCGGGACTGCATCCCCTTCTCCAGACGGAGATAACAATAACACGACTACCGTCGCAGCATCGGGCGATGCACCTGTAATGATGCTCGTGCTACTTCAAGGACCGGAAGACGCCAGCACTGCGGCAGCGCAGTATGAAGGAAACAACACCGAACCGATCCAGCTTGCAACCGGCGCGCACATCAGGTTCGACTCGCCGGACTACAGGACTGCAGAAAGCATGAGGGTGGTTGCAAGGAACCTAGACACAGGACAGATAGAGTTGCTGCGTAAATCATATGACGTGAACAATGAGTTCTTTATCAACGTCGGCGAAGGTCATTACGAGTTGCAAGTGCAGGCATCATGGTTCGAAAAGGGCAGCTTTGTCTACGCCTTTGACGTCATGGTGATCTAGCCTTCAATGGCATTTTTCAACCTGGATGCTACTTGTTGTTACTTCACGTCATCCTCAAGAGTCGGGTACTTGATTATCCCACCAGTAGGACCTATTCCCAGCTCGTTTAGCTCTTCCAGAGTCTGCAGGTCGTTCATCTTGATTGCGTTGTTGAGCGTCACTGTATAGAGCACATCTCCGATATAGAGCGACCTACTTCCTTGCGTTCCATAAATGTAGTAATAGTCACCGGTGTCGTTAAAGTGCTCTATCTGACCTCTTAGATCGAACCCTACTTCAGGGTCGATCCCAAAAATGTAGAACCCGCGCCATACCTTTGGATCATACTGGCGACCATCAAACGGAGGCGGTACCGAATAGTCAGGATATATAGAGACGGGTATCGAAAGCACATTCTTGCTTCTATCAAAGAGCAGCGCCTTGTGGTCGTACAGCACTTCCGACTCTGTTCCCGGCCCGCCTATCTCGTACTCATCCACTAGCTCTGGGCTGCGGACATCCGATACGTCAAACAGCGCGACCTTGACTCCCAGCGTCTGCACGTTGCCATATTGGTCTTCTTTTGTCTCCTTCCCGATCCCTATCACGTGATCTTTGTCGTATGGATGCAGGTAGTTAGAATATCCCGGCAGCTTTAGCTCGCCAAGCACTTTGGGATCGTCTTGAGAGAGGTCAATCACAAAGAATGGGTCTATCCTCTGAAAAGTGACAAGGTACAGCCTGTCACCCATAAAGCGCGCAGAGTAGATCGACTCGTCGCGGGCCACCCCTTCCAGCTCGCCTACTGTTCGCATGTCTTGGTCAAGCACATACACGTTGTTGTAGAGAGTCGAGCCACGATAAGGCGAGTAAAACTCGGATGTAGTTGCCACCCGGAACCTGTCACCATTCTCATCCATCGAGAACTGGTTGAGTAGCCTTCCAGGCACTTCGCCCCTTGCAACATAGTTTATTCCACCAGAGCCTATGGCTATCTTGTGTATGACAGTCGTCTGACTCTCCTTGGCTATCCTTTCGTCGTATTCTGCCAATGCTTCCCGGATGTCTTCAAAGAGCTGGTTCCTATCCGATGCGCTCATCCCATTATAGGTGTCTTGTAACAATTCAGATACTTTGTCCCACTTTTCCGACGGGCTCAGCTCATCGGTGTTTTCAATATCCCTGATCTCATTCTGTACATCTCTCGGAAGGAGAGGCACGATTACCTCAAAGAACCTATCCCGAGTATTGGTCTGGTAGTAGTGGTAGGGAAGATGTTTTTCATACGCGATATAGATATTGTCCTCTGACACATACATTGTGCTTGCAGGATTC
>JBDZWB010000199.1:0-3555 GCA_040255975.1 Nitrosopumilales archaeon | reverse complement strand
TCTGATCTTGTACTTCAAAACCGACGCAGTCGTCTGCAAACCGTATTGATGAATCCCCGACAATGTCGGACAGGCGTTTTGCGACTGGCGCAAGCGAGTATTTTTTGTCAAACCCCTCCGGCCTGCCAAGATGCGAAGCCAGAATGACCTTTGCACCGCGTTTTGTAAGATACTCGATTGTCGGGATCGACATGCGTATCCTATAGTCTTCCCCGACCGACCCGTTATTTACAGAAACATTAAAGTCGACTCTTACGAGCACCCTTTTGCCGTCAAACTGTGAGTCGGGAAGGTCAGTAAGAATTTTCAGGGCCAACTGAACGATCGATAATCTGATGGGGTTTAATTTATCTTTATAAGAAAAGAATTGCAGAACGGTTTTCTCTACTAGAAGAATCCTCCACGTGGCGTAGTTTATTCCATTGCTGATGTATCTACAATGTGCAACAGCAAAGTCGGTACAAAAGGTTTGGTCTTTCGTCTGCAAAGAGATGATGAGCGTATTCAGCAAGACTAGTGGCTGCTGACATGATCGCTCAGCTCATCCTCTGTCCTAAAGTTCATGTCGCAAAGGTCGCAGCGAAAAACGCTCGGTTCTTCACGCCGGCGTCTGGCGATTACAAAAGGACGGTCCTGCTCATATTTGGGAGGGATCTTTGGAACAATCATCAGGTGCTGGCGCAGGTCATCTTCGGCGACAGGCGCGTTGCTGTAGTGGTAGTAGTGCGGATCAGGGGCCGCATCTTTTTCATAGGCGTTTTTCACGTGTTCTTCTGGCACCTTGAGCCAGACCACCTTTCCATCCCAACCTTCTACTCTGCTCATCGGTATGTAGTAGCGACGGACGTTGACAAGCCCTCTTTTCACTACGATAAAGTGGCGATTTAATGCCTCAATGTCTCCGATGTCGTGGTCGTCGCTGGTATGCACAGACTCGTTGACAAGATCGGTCCAGCTTGCAGGCTCGGTCATGGCAAAGCTATGCTGGAAAACTATTTAGCGATTTTAGCAAGCAATAAGGATTGATCCAAACGTTTGGACTAATGGATAAATCAAAAACGTTTGCAGATCAAGCTGCTGCTGTGCTGGTTAAATCGAATCACTCTGCCGGGATCAGTATCGTGTCCTTTCTGGCTGCAGTCGTGCTGAGCATGGCATATTACCAGTTTGTATATATCCCTGAAGCAAATGCCCGGCCAATGTTGCCAAAGGAGGTGCTAGAGCCAAAAGATTCGGTTCGGGTCACTATGGTTGAGGGAGCATGGCGTGAATCAAGTGCCAAGAACTATGTCCCAAAGGACGCAAGGGGCATCTGGGGCTTTTCAAACAGAGTGATCTGGACAAATGACGATTCAACAGGGCACACCGTCACGACCCAAAATGAATATGTCGACAAGATCAGCGGCAGGTTCGATTCAAACGACGAGCTGGGAAGACTGATCATGCCTGGAGAGACATTCGAATTCGTCTTTGCAAAAACCGGCGAATTTCCACATAGCTGCGTTCCCCATCCGCATATGAAAGGAAACATTGACATCGTAGAGAACTTTTCGTGATTGAAAAACACAATCGGTTTAGACAATGGTCGACTCGATTAACTATCATAATCTGAAAATTATCTGATAAAATACAAGTCGCGCATTTTTTTATGATTATTGCTTAATAGTATTTGCGGCGCCGGTTTGGCAAATGAAGGTTGCACTGTTTGCAGTTTTTGCTGCCGTTGTAGCACTTGGTTTTACGTTCAATTCTGCAGATGCAATTGTCTCGAGCCATTCGGCTGCAGAGGTGCAGTACCAGGATTATCCATACAACCTCTTGGTACCTTTTTTCACCATCGTCTGCTCCGCTCTATTGGTCACGATCGTGCTTCATTACTACAGGACGCAGTGGGGAAGAAAGTCGGTAATTACTGAATGATTGTTTCTGTAATTTTCTTCCAGTAATTTTAAAAATAATCCTTCGCTGGATTACGCTGCTCAGGTAAGGCGGGCTGGCTTGTTCATCCCCTTTGGTATCGGGTGCCACACAGTGCAGCCATGCACGGGCTCGCCTGACCCTGGCAGGATTCAGAACATTAATAAAATAAACTGCAAGAAGTCTGTCCGTGAGCAGCTTTATTCCAAAGAAGGTCCTCGGCAAGTTTATGCATGTCACAAACGAGCCGCTGAGGAGAGCCAGCGGCAAGTCGCTTGTGTTTTTCATGGGAGCCGGATTTTGCCCGTTCTGCGCTGCAGAGCGCTGGGCCATTGTAGAGGCGCTTGGCAAATTTGGAAAATGGGAGGGGCTTGTGGAAACTACAAGCGCAGACCATGACGAAAAATACCTGAACATCCCGACTGTGAGCTTCGCACGCGCAAAGTACGAAAGCGAATATGTTGAGTTTGTCGGGCGCGAGACTGCCGACAGGAATTTTGAGCCGCTGCAAGAGCTCGAAGAAAAGGATTATGAAATTCTAGACACCTTCAACCCTGACCAGATCATCCCGTTTCTGCTTGTTGATGGTCAGTTCATGCAGGTGGGAGCTGGCTACAGCCCGCAGATCCTTGAAGGGATGGACCATGTCAAGGTGAAGGCCGAGCTTGGCAATCCAGCTTCGCCAGTCGGCAAGGCAATGCAGGCAGAAATCGACAACATTGCTGCGTTGATATGCAAGAGCATAGGCGGCAAGGCTGGCGCCTGCAATTCTGAAAATATCAAAAGCCGGGTTGCAAAGATCTAGTCTTCGGCAACCACAACTTGCTCTTTTAGCGGAGTAACCCTGACAGCCGTCGGGCATCCGAGCTTGCTTGAAGCGACCTTGAATCCTTCCTTTGCAAGGTTCAGGTTGGCTGCAGTCACGTGAGCCTCAAACAGAACCTGACCCGGCGTCACTCTTGCTGCAAGGCCTGTCGCCTTGCCAAAGGCGCGCCTCATGCCTTCTTGCAGACGGTCTGCGCCTGCAGTAGCGATCATCTTGTTCTCCCTGAGTATGACGTGCGGGTAAACCCTGAGCATAGAGAAGAATGACATTTCGCCTGCAGTGGCCATCCTCTTGTTGGCCGCAAGCCTGGCTGCCTCCAGTGCATTGTGCCTTATCTGGAGCTTTTCGGTTGACAAGAGCTCGAGCTTGTAGTCGTAATTGTCGCCGGCCTGTCCTGATGAAAACCTAGCAATCTTGATCTGGGGCTTGCCTGCAATGTATTCGCGCCTTACATACGGCATCCCGCGAGTCTCACGATAATTAACTCCTTTCATTTCAATCACTAAATTTGAATGCTTAAATGTGGAGGTTTGCTGTGATTTAATCGTTATGTCGTCAGCTCCGGCCAGCGCGCCGCCTTTCCATGACAGCAAGGCCGGCGAGGTCGAGGTTCCGCAGATAGTCGAGGCGCGCCTTGCGGCAGGTGGAAAAATAGTCGTCGATGAAACGCGTTTTCAGGACGAACTCCGCACCAAGGGCTTTGGCGAAAAGGAAGACCACTATGTGCTCAAACCATACGAAGCCCTCTACCTGATGCACACAAAACGCCTTGTCCTCAAGAACAAGCCGGGCATTACATTTGACCCTTTGTT
>JBDZWB010000198.1:0-3577 GCA_040255975.1 Nitrosopumilales archaeon | reverse complement strand
TCAGCAACAGGATGAATCGGTTTTTGACGGAGCAGAAAAAGCTTGGCAAGATTGAACTTGTGAAAGCACGACTAAAAGACGCCAAGATTCTTGACAGTTACAAGGACGTTTTTCTGGTGCTTGCGGCAACCAACGACCGCAATCTTAACCGCAAGATCGTGGAAAAGGGAAGATCGATGGGTGCATTTGTCTATGCCGCTGACGACCCCGAGGTGAGTGACTTTTCATACGCTTCTGTGATCAATATAGAGGGCGTGATGCAAGTCGCTATTTCCACTTCAGGCAAGAGCCCCATAATGGCTCGCAAGGTGCGAATCAGGGCTGAGCGGGTGCTTCGCAGGATTATCAAAAAGGCAGACATTGAAAACGCAAAGCTCCAAGAGTTTGCAAGGCAAGCGGCGCGGCCAAAGATCAAGACAGTCGGTGAACGCAAGGAATTCCTCTATTCGCTGATAAAAGATAAGCGGATTCAGAACCTTATTAAGGAAGACAGGATTGAAGATGCTAAAAGCGCGACGCTTGAGCTGTTACAAAAATGGGGGAAGAAAACAAAATGACGGCAGCGATAAAGACGGCGCCAGCGACTACGCCAGTCCACATCGTCAATGCCCGCGTCACTTACCGCAACGCGCCCATTCATTTGCTTGAAAAATTCACATTCAAAGACATTGACGGTGCTCACAAGGCTTTCTTGGCAAAGGCGGGCTTTGAAGAGTGCGTGATTTTGCAGACTTGCAACAGGGTAGAAGTATTCGCAGCGGCGAAAGAGCCCGACGAGGCAAAGATGCTCGAAGAGTGGGCAGCCTCTGTGGGATTGCAGGAGAAGGACTTTGCAAGTATAGAACTGAGCAGGGGCAGGGACGCTGTCATGCACCTGATGAAGCTTGCATCGGGTCTCGATTCTCTTGTTGTAGGCGAGGATCAGATTCTGGGTCAGGTAAGGAGGGCCTTTGAATTCTCCCGCAGTGCCAAGTATGCGAGCGCAAACCTATCCTTGGTATTTGACAGAGCGCTCAAGGCAGGAAGCAGGGTCAGGACCGCGACGGGAATCAACAAAGGCAATGTTTCAATCGCGTCGGTGGCAGTGAACCTAGCCGGGGAATATTTCGACGACCTGAAGGGCAAGGCGATAATGCTCATCGGGACAGGCGAAGCGGCAAGCTTGGTAGCAAAGGTACTGAAAAAGCGCGACGTTGACTTTATGGTGACAAGCAGGGCGCCAGAGAGGGCCAAGGCCTTTGCAGAGACAGTGGCAGGCACCCCGATCCCATTTGACACCGCGCTTGACATGCTGCAAAAGATAGATCTAATATTCACGGCAACAGTCGCCCCGTACCGCCTGCTGACCTTCGAAAGGATACAGAAGGCAAGGGAGGGAAGGAGAAAGGGCATGATGATCTTTGACCTTTCAAACCCGAGGACCGTTGACGAAAAGGTCGCAACGATCCACGGAGTAAAGCTCGTAAATATGGACCAGATTGCCGAGCTAGTTGGCAAAAACATGCGGTCCCGCATGAAAGAGATCAATTCAGCCGAAAAGCTCATCAACGAGGAGATGAAATCAGTCGATGTCATGATGAAGCGGCTCAAGGCCGAGCCGGTGGTAGTATCGATATTCAAAAATGTCGATGCGATAAGGGAACGCGAGCTCAAAAAGGCGCTTTCAATCCTTGGCAGCAAGATCAGTCCTGAGGAAGCCAAGGTTATCGAGCAGCTTTCATATGCCATCATTGAGGGCATCCTTTCCACCCCCATGAACAACCTGAGGAAGGAGACGGAGGAGGGGCAGAGCGAAGAGCTGATGAAAATAGTATCCAAGTTGTTCAAGTATGAAGAAAAGCAGCAACAGTAACGCTTTTCCAAACATCAGGCTCAGACGTCTGAGGACGACTCCGGCAGTGCGAGACCTTTTGCAGGAAACCCGCCTTTCGCCCAAGGACCTCATCGCGCCGGTGTTTGTGCAGGAAGGGTTGAAAAAGCCGGAAGAGATAGGCTCGATGCCAGACATACAGCGATTCCCGCTTTCAAGGCTTGTCGCAGAGATTGAAAGGATTGCAGACTTGGGCATCACTGCGGTTATCCTGTTTGGACTGCCGTCGCACAAGGACGCCGAAGCGACATCGGCCTTTGACAGCAAGGGAATCGTGCAGAAAGCGGTCGAGCTGGTGCGCAAGCAATTTGGCAACAAGATCGCAATAATCACGGACGTCTGCCTGTGCCAGTACACTACACACGGTCACTGCGGGCTCATAGTTGGCAAGAAAATAGACAACGACAGGAGCATCGACACATTGGCAAAGGTTGCAGTTAGCCACGCAGAGGCAGGAGCCGACATTGTCGCGCCTTCCGCCATGATGGATGGGCAAGTGCAGGCAATACGCAAGGGGCTCGATACGGCAGGATTTTCAGAGGTGGCGATAATGGGCTATTCTGCAAAGCAAGCGTCACCCCTGTATGCGCCTTTCCGCGACGCCGCGCATTCTACGCCCGAATTCGGTGACAGGCGCACCTACCAGATGCCCTTTTCAAACACAAAAGAAGCGATGCGCGAGATAGAAACAGACATTGCCGAAGGTGTCGACATTGTGATGGTAAAGCCGGCAATTCCGTACCTTGATCTTATTTACAAGGCACGGCAGGCGACCAATCTCCCGATATGCGCGTACAGCGTTTCCGGCGAGTATGCGCTGATAAAGGCTGCGGCGATGAATGGATGGGTAGATGAGGATGCAGTTATGACAGAGTTCCTCACATCGATCAAGCGCGCTGGCGCAAACATGATCATCACCTATCAGGCGAAAAGGATGGCAGGGCTGTTAGGTAAATAGTTCATGTTTTTATTGCGGCTTGCCGCATCAAAAATCGATGTTTGCTGCAGACACTGGTTCAGAGCGGGCAACCAGCATAGAGGATTACCAGAACACATGCGCTGATTTCATCACAGATATTAGCAAGGACTACATGGAATGGGTCGACCGCTACCAGTTGGGCGATCAAGAGACCGCAAGGAGAAAGGCGGCCATTAGCAGCATCGTCAAGACCACGAATGACTGGATCACAAAATACGGCAACACCATCAAAAAAGTAGACATCATAATGAACGACGGCGTCAACAAAATGGCGGAAAACACTGCCGGCTACCCCTTCAACTTTGACATTTTCGTAAGCAAGATGAACCGCTACACTACCCACCCGGTCGGCGAGATCAGGATGAATGTAAAGGCCACCCCGAGACCCGGCAGGCTTGCCAGAATTGGCAACTACCAGAAAGACCAGCTGTTGCTAGTCAACTCGACCACACCGGTGAATTTCTCATTGAGCAAGGAAAGCATGAGTGGTGCTGACATACTCGACGATTACATCATTGTGGACGCCAAGAACTGTCAGAAATTCGACATAATCTCGATCACGGCAGTGGTCGAAGAATTAGAGAAAGACTATGTCACAGAAAGCAGGGGATATTCTTCCCTGATTCTGCTCGTATAGCACGTACGCTTTAAATAACGATGAAGTATCGATAGGTTTCGTGCGACGGTCGTCCAGTTTGGTCTAGGACATCAGATTGCCAATCTGGTAA
>JBDZWB010000197.1:0-3608 GCA_040255975.1 Nitrosopumilales archaeon | reverse complement strand
GAAATACCCTTTGGGCTCAGATAATATCCACATTTATTGATCTGGGATACAAAATCTGGCTGCTTCATCAGCTTCTCAAGGATGCTATCCCAGTCTTTTGTCTTCAAACAACACTTGTAATTGAAGCACCAATAAATCATTTATCACGACAAGTTGCATCATCCATTGCCCACGATGTGCCTCTGCAGTGCATCTTTCAGCGTTTGAGTGACAGCAGGCTGAATTCGGATATCATTAACCTTTGGAACTATGAATTCTGTCGACAAGTGCTTTTCATCCACCAGATTCGCGATTGCATAGGCTACCGAGACTAGCAAGCCCTCGTCGATATTTTTGGCGCGGAGGTCTAGCAAAGATCGAAGAAACGAAGGAAAGACCACCGCATTATTAACTTGGTTTGGAAAAACAGATCTACCAGTTGCAACTATCTTAGCTCCAGATTGGAGGGCATCTGAAGGAAGTATCTCAGGGTCAGGATTGCTCAACGCAAAAACAATGGCATCGCGGTTCATTGAACTGACAGAATCACTGCTCAGCAAGCCCCCTCTGCCGGATACTCCAATAAACACATCTGCGTTCTTTATGATGTCTGCGAAGCTGCTGCTACTACTTGCACGATTGAAACTGGTTTTTGCGGCTATTTCCAGCTTGAAGCGATTATTGTTGCTGCCGCCCTGATTGGAGGATAGATCTTCCCTTTCCTTGAATATTGCGCCTTTTCTGTCAGTTACTATGATGTTATCTCTGCATCCTGCTTGATACAGAATCTTGAATATCCCATAGCCGGCCGAGCCGGCTCCAGCTATGACCACCTTTATTGCATCCAGTCTTTTGCCAGTTAGTTTCAATGCATTAATGAGAGCTGCAAGTGCGATCACTGCTGTGCCATGCTGGTCGTCATGAAACACAGGTACTGATAATTCTCTTTGCAGCGTTTCTACGATTTCAAGCACTTTTGGGGACTCGATGTCTTCGATGTTGACAGCTCCAAACATAGGTTCGATGGCCTTGACAAATTTGATTATGTCGTCTTTATTCTGGGTAGATATGCAAAGTGGGAATGCATTGATTCCTCCTAGCAGTTTGAACAGCACTGATTTGCCCTCCATGACTGGGATTGCGCCCTCTGGACCTATGTTGCCAAGACCTAGCACACGTGAGCCATCGCACACGATTGCTACGTTATTCCATTTGGAAGTATAGTCATAGGCTAGATCCTTGTTCTTGCCAATCTCTTTAGCGACGTATGAAACGTAAGGTGTATAGATTAGGCCCAGGACCCCTTTCTCATCCTCCTGCTGCCCCCCGCCAAAGAGAGTCTCTGGGGAAATTCGGGCACCAATCTCTATCTTGCCCTTGAGCATCCTGTGGAGGTTAATGGCATCTTCATATCTGGGGTCAAGGCTACCTTTGTTTTGCCTCCTCAATGTGCTGATCAATGTGTGTTGTGTTCTTCTTTGCTTAATTGTAGTAGTGCGGTTTTTCCTAGTTATTTCCGTTAGTTGTATCATCATATAGTGCTTGGTGTTTTCCTTTATTTTGGCGCGTCGGTCTGAAAAGTGGATACTCGTCAGATACTGATAACCTGAAGGGGCATGGCACGAAAAATTCTCACCATGTATGCGTGTGTCCCGCCAAGTTACCAAAACCCAAAAACTATCAACTTATAAATTTCATATATCTCAGGTAATGTCAGTGACCGAACTAGTAGTAAGTGAGAGCACCCAAAATCTGCTATCTGATTTTTCAGAGACAAGAAAAGCCACGATGGATCTTTTCAAGCCGCTAAGAATCGAAGATGCGGTAATTCAGTCAGACCCATTTGGCAGCCCTCCAAACTGGCACATTGCCCATGTTACATGGTTCTTCCACAAAGTGCTGGAAAAGTATGGCCAAGCACCAAAAGATGCCGCCGAAAATAAAGATGGAACAAGCCTGTCATATCTCAACTCGTACTACCAGCGCTATGGAAACATCCTTCCAAAGGATGACAGGGGCAAGTTTCCCCGGCCTACAGTTGAGCAGACGCTAAAGTACAGGTCACTTGTTGATGCGGCTGTTACATCATTTCTTTTGCGCAATGCAATAATTTCAGACGAAATGCGCTATGATATCACACTTGGAATACAGCATGAAATGCAGCACCAAGAGCTCATGGTTTACGATTTTCAGCACTATTTTCAGCGCTTTCCAGATCCAGAAGACAACTACAAGCCCTTGGTCATGAACGACCCGCCACAGATGATGACAGAAGAAAAGCCGTCAGGAATGGTTCATGTCCCAGGCGGCCTTTATGAGCTGGGATTTAACGGAAAAGGGTTCTTCTGCTACGACAACGAGCTGCCAGAGCACAAGGTGTATTTGCAGCCATTCAAGATAGACATTTCCCCTGTGACAAATAGCGGATTCATGCGCTTTATTGAAGCCGGAGGATACCAGGACTACAAGTACTGGCTTGCAGACGGCTGGGACTTGGTTCAAGAGCAGGGATGGAAGGCTCCACTCTACTGGGAGCAAAAGAATGGCAGATGGGTAAAGAAGGATTTTCGTGGCCTGCAAGAAATAGAGCCAGACGAACCTGTTGTCAACGTGAGCTACTATGAGGCAGACGCATATTCGCGTTGGGCGGGCAAGAGGCTGCCAACAGAGGCCGAGTGGGAAAAGGCTGCCAGCTGGAATGAAAAACTGCAAATGAAAACGATCTATCCATGGGGTGACCAGCCGCAACCAACTGCAGATCACGCCAACCTCCTTGAATCCTATCTGTGGGGCCCGTCAAAGGTCGGCTCTTATCCAAAAGGCAAGAGCCACTACGGATGCCACCAGATGTTAGGCGATGTGTGGGAATGGACGTCTTCCGAATACGTGCTCTATCCGGGCTTTCAGTCAAAGTTCCCAGAATACACAGACAAGTGGGCGGTAAACCAAAAAGTGCTTCGGGGCGGATGCTTTGCCACACCTGCAAAGCAGATAAGGAACAGCTATAGGAACTACTTCAAGCCCCATGAGCGAATCTTGTTTGCAGGGTTTAGGTGCGCACAGGACGATAATAATATTGGGAGTGAACAGCAAAATTGAAAAAAGAAGCGTGCGAGCACGTCGCCAAAACAGATGATAATGTCTCGCCCAACACAAAGGGCTGCGAAGAATGCGAGCACCAAGGCAGAGACGACTGGGTGGCGCTCCGGCTCTGCCTCACATGCGGGCACGTTGGCTGCTGCGACTCGTCGCCGGGCATGCATGCTACAGGCCACTTCAAAAAAACAGGGCACCCCGTGATGGTTGCACTGCCAAACAGGCCCTGGAAGTGGTGCTATGTGCATGAAAAGTACGCCTAGCTGTATGTCATGGTGGTGATACAATTAACATGAAGACAAAAAGACACCAGGAAGAAATACTAGAGTCTGACACTATTCGGGAATTTGCCTCAGATGTTATGACGGGGCTGGGCAGCCAAACAAAGTTTCTCCCATCAAAGTACTTTTACGACAAAACCGGCTCGCAGCTGTTTGAAGAGATATCTGAGCTTCCAGAATATTATCCGACAAGGGTGGAGGCTGCAATACTTCAGGCTAATTCCTCAAAGATCGCAAAGATAATCCTAAATT
>JBDZWB010000196.1:0-3616 GCA_040255975.1 Nitrosopumilales archaeon | reverse complement strand
TGCGCGATAAAGTCCTTCATGTGGATGTCCTTTATCATTTCGCAGATCCTCCGAACTTGCCGGATTTGTATGCCTGCCAGACTGTGTCTAGGACGGCTTTGGCTCCGTCCTTTTCAGCTGCCAAGGGCAGGATCTCGCCGACTGCAAATTTTGCAAGCTCTTCTGACCCAAGCGCTTCAGCCGACAGTCTATAGAGCTCGTTGTCAATGTCCGCCGGCCTTGAATCATACACGGTCGTTGCCATCATCCGGTCTTCAAGCGGCTGCCATACATAGTGCAGGCAGCATTCGTTGAGCCTCTTCAGCTGCTCGGCAATCACCTTGGAGTCGATGTCGCTTCCAGCGATCTCTATCCTTGCAACTGGCTTTTTGTTGCCAAGTGACTTTGCCTTTTCAATAACCTTGTCAACTTCACTAGCGATGTCCTTGTAGCTTATCTGGATGGAGAACTGCTGGCGCCTGCCAAGTGGAATCCATTGAGTCGACGGCTCCTCGCCCGACATGTCTGTAATGATAAAGCCCTTCTGCACTTCCTTGATCCCTTCGCTTGGAGTCAGGTCGATTGAACCGGGGTATGCAAGTGGGCCGCCAAGGTAGCCAAACCTCTTTTCCTGATGGTCGTGGTAGTGCCCCATTGCGTAATAGTCGAATCCCGGCGGCAGGTCTGAGGAGTTGAGCTCGCCGGCAAACTTGTTGAAATCCATCAACCCCTGATGCAGCACCAATATTTTCTTGCCAGAATGCCGCTTTGCAACCTGCTCTGCATGGCGCAGCTTTTCCACAAGTGATTCAATGTTGCTCCGCCGCTCTTTATCGATCCCAAACACTGCGCAATTGTCTACGACAAACGGCTCGTCGTGCCTCAGCTTTTTCACAAGCCCGAGGTTACTGTAAATGTGGGGGAAGGGCACGTCGCGCATGCGGCTGATGTCGTGCTCACCCAAGACAAAAGCCGCGGGTATCTGTTGTTCATGGAGCTTTTTCAGCGCATTGCCGAGCGTGATTATGGCCTTTCCGTTTGGCTTGGGGTTGTGGAAAAGGTCGCCGGCCAATATGACCAGCCGCACTCCTTCCTTTATGGAAACATCTATAGCTTCATGAAAGGCGCGGTATACGTCCTCCTCCCGCTCTTCCAGCCCGAATTGCGCGTAGCCGAGGTGGAGGTCAGAGATGTGCGAAATCAGCACCATGCATCGATCCTATGGATTTTGTTAGCTAACCTTATGGAATTTAAATTGTTCATCCCCCGCATCATCATCGTTATCAACTTTTGTTCAATCGACTAATCAGGCGTTGCTAAAGAAGCATGGTTGAAGGATTCAAGGCTTTGACTACTTACTTGGAACTTGCAAGGTTGTTGATGGGCAGAGCGGGTCTTCTTCTTCTTCCCTATATCTGGTCACATTAAAAATATCCAAGACAGTGGCGAATAACCAAGCTCTTTGATATGAGCAGGGATTCACTCCCACTTTTTCAGTTATTGACCGGCTCGCTGGCAGGCATGATTCTGTAGAGCTTGCCGCCAAAGGTGAGCACGTATAGGTAACCGTCCGGACCGGTCTCAATGTCTGCTATGCCGCCGGCGAACCCTGTCCCAAAGACCACTTGCGACAGTTCTTGCTCATCGTCGGCTACCCCGTCAGGAAGGCCGGCAAGGCCTTCAAGCGCAATGTCCGTCCTGCTCACATTCAGCTCAAAATAATAGAGGTTCCCGTTGAGAAAGTCCCCAACGAAAAGATTGTATGCGTACTTGTCGCCAAGCGCTGTCGAGTTCAGAAACTCGATATCAGTTGGAGCCACCGACCTCTTCCAGCTAAACACAGGATCAGAGTATTGGGAGCCAGCAAGGCTTATCAGAATGGGAGGCAGGCCGGTAGAGTTTTCTTCGCCCTGATCAGCGCCGGTCTGGCTGGCAACGGCGGAAACATTTCTTGACAGAGGCCCCATGATTTTCTTCCATCCGCTGTTGAATCCCGGCTCCACTACGTTTAACTCGTCATATTCAAACTGCCCGTTTTCCGTATCCCAGAGGGTCCCGGTGAGCGGATCGGCAGCCAAGCCAAAGCTGTTCCTGATGCCGTAGGCATAGTACTTGCGTATCCCTTCGTCGCTGGTGATGTTGTAAAACGGGTTATCCGTTGGAGCGGACCCGTCAAGATTCATGCGAAAGATCACAGAGGTATCCGGAACCCACGCGCCTGCTTGGATATTCTGAAGCAACCCATTTTGATTCTGATCGCCAATTACCGCATAAAGATGCTGGTTCTTGTCGATTTCTAGCCTGCCTCCGTTATGGATGGATGACGGCTCAGCTGGCAGGTCCAAAATAAGTGTCTCGCGGGCCAGGCTCTGGTTACCCGAGTTCCATTCATACCTGTATAGCTTGTTCCTTATTGGATCAACGCCATTTGATTCCGTAAAGTACAGGAATACAAAAGCAGATTCCCGTGAGCCCGTGCCATTGTTCCGGTCTCCGGGTGCACCTGTTGCCGCAGCTATCCCCAACAAGCCCCTTTCACGAAATCCATTTACGCGGACGTCAAGTGCCGGCGTATCCTCGACGGCTCCAGTCAAAGGATCGACTACCGCCACCATGCCGTTGTTCTTTTGGGCAACAAGCAAGGTGTCATTGCCCAGAAAAGCCATACCCGTAGGGAACAGCAGACCTTCCGAAACCTGCTCGACCACAAGGGCAGGATCCCGGACCTGAGGAACAAGATCTTGTTCCTGTCCATGCACAGAGGCGGTAAACAGAGGATGCAGAGGCGCAATGCACAGAACGCCCGCAAGAATGATTAAAATGAATAAGTGTTGCTTGCTGTAATATTCCAAAGCCGTTACTTTAACGGGAAAAATTGTTAATATCGGTTAATGAGTCAGCCTCTAGACCTGCAAATTACTCGCATGGGAGGATATTCCCATGCTGCACGGATATCCACAGATTGTTTGTGCCCTCCCGATCTTTAACAATCAGCTGAAACAAGATACTGCAAAACTCTAATCTGCATACGACACGAGCACTGTTAAATTAGTTGTGGTAGTAGTTTCTTTCAAAAAGTTGCTTGCCCTTGCATTATTGCTGATAGCAGTTATGATCGGATCTATTGCGGTAAACCATGCCAGCGCGCAGACAATCCCAATTCCGCCGCCATCTCCTGAAAGTAACGATAGTGCAGGAAACACTAGGGTAGCCAAAAATGATCGCACTGCACCAGAGATCGAAATCCTGACTACCGAGCTTTACGAGGGCAAGAACGTTTTCCGGGTAAGGATAACGGACGAATCAAGCATCCAGGCAAGGGAGGTAAAGTATGTAGAGAACGGCCAGCTCAAGGTAACAGGTCTATTCAGGGACCGGAACGATGTATACAGGGCACTCATAGACATACACTGGCCATCAAGGATTGTAGAAGTGACGGTGACAGATGCAGCCGGCAACATGGCCAAGACCTATCGTGAATACGACATACAGAATCAGCCAGACATTTTCTCACAGATAATCAACATGTTGTTGCAGATTCCAGAATTCTTCCAGAACATGTTTGGGAACCTGTCAAGACCCTGATTGCAACAAATGAAAAATACGCTCACGCTTCAGATAAATCCATCGCATAGCC
>JBDZWB010000195.1:0-3654 GCA_040255975.1 Nitrosopumilales archaeon | reverse complement strand
GTCCATGTCCTCAAGCTCCACGGTTATCGCGTTGAGGTTGTGAACCGTGATCGTGGCATTTTCCCTTGTTGTTTCGCCGTTCGTATGATAGTCAAGTGTGCTTTTTATCGAGATCATGTTACTGACAAAGTCAATTTCTGAGCCTCTGATTGCAGTCAGATTGCCAAGTGAAAACGTCTCTCTTCCATTGCCATCCGAGCGCACCGTCGTAAAGTTGGCGTCAAAGTCAACTATTGCAGTGTCATTCATTGCCAATTTCCAGTTGCCCGAAAGAATGTGTAGCTGCAGTGTGCCTGTTTCGTTAAGAAACTGGTACGAGGCAAGTGTGCCGTTTATGTGAAGGATATCTTCCGGTAAAAGTTGTTCTATCGTTATGTCACTGTCGTCATCATCATTAGTAGCTGAAGCAAAGGTTTCATCCCTGTAGATGAATGGCGATATGACAATTCCTAAATTGTCATCCTCAAGATCCTCTTTATCCTCAGGCTCATTGTCTTGTACATCTGCATCGTCTTCCACTATCGGTGCAGACAGGGTATCGTTTTGCGGTTGCTCTTGTTCGGGTTTTGATTGCCATGTCACTTTGTAAGAAAGTTGTACCACTTCAGGCCATGCACCCCATTCGATGATATTTTGCTGGTAGCCATCAGGGACGCCTGAAGGCGGAGTGACATGCACAGTCACTGAAATATCTTGATCGGGTCCAGCATTATCGACACATGCTCCGCTGCCAAAACCAAATGCAGAATTCCTGTACCAAGTTGTCCCAGACAAGGTATTGTTCAGCGAGCTTGCGTTTGCAGTATGCAAGGTGAATATGACATCATAGCCATCATTTATCTGTGCATTGAACTGCAGGTCGGGATTTGCAACCGGGTCTAAAGTCTGCGTTCCATTGTTAATTGTCATTGAGGCAATAGTTGCATCATATCTGTTCTCACAGGCGGAAGGCGCATCTCCATGCGGGAAAGCATTATTTGAAACCAGGACGGGGAAGGCTAAAAGAAAAGCGACCATTGCAAACATCGTCTTGCTTTTGTAAAGACGCATGACAGAAACATGATACTAAACTATTTACTGGTTAGCGAGTCCGTTCAATCAGAGATTCTCTAATAGAAATCCGCTTCGACGATTATTGATTAATATACGCCGCGGCCAAATGGCTTGCCAGTGAACTCGGTCGCGATACTGCTGTACAGGAATTTGGTAGCATCAATTGACAAAGTGTTCCTCATCTGGCAAGTGGTTTTTCCAATCGTCTACATCTTTATCGCAGGGTATTCTTATTCGGCCTTGATCGGCGAGGGCGGAATCAAAATGGGTTCTGCAATTGTCACATATCCTGCATTTCTAGCTGCGGGCATGATCGGCTTTAACATGATGAACAGCAGCACCATAGCAGGCAGCATAGTATGGAATGACAGGCGCAATGGTATGTTCCAGCAGATACTCGTAATGCCATTTGCAAGAATGGAGTATGTAGCAGGCAGCATAATCACAATAATGCTCATGGGGCTTGCAAGCGCAGGCCTCATCTTGGTTGCTGGCTCGCCCACGCTTGTTGGGGCGGCGGTGCCAACATTTGTCGGCTCGATGTACGTGCTCTATGCCCTGATAACTGGCGCGATATTTTTCGGCTCTATAGCGATAATAATATCAACGCGGCTTAGGAGCAACGAAGGCTTTAACGTCATAGTCAACAGCGTGTTTCTGTTTTTTTCTTTCGTCAGCACTGCGTTCTACCCCCCTCAAGGAGTGCCCGGCGCGCTGAGCGCAGCGTTCTATGCCAACCCGCTTACCTACATTGTTGATGTTACGAGGGCTGGCATCTTTAACCAGATTGATTCTTTTGTCAACATCGAAGTAGGCGTCATTGCAGCATTTACTACTGCCGCGTTCCTGCTTGCCACTCTGTCGATGATGAGGATGAGAATCTAGACTTGCTGCTTGCCAATGACAGAGAGGAAAACTTCCTCAAGCGTCGGCGGGTTGACAGATACGCTCTCTATCTGGATTGAATTTTTGGAGAGCAGCTCGATTATTTTTACAAGCATCTCCTGAGCTTCTGCCGAGCTTATCCGTATCGTATCTGCTTCTGGCGTTTCCACAAGGGAACCATCAGCTATTTGCATGATGACTGGCATGACCGACTGAGCGCCTGAATCCTTTAGCTTTATCTCTACCGCCTTGACGCCTCCGTATTTTTGCTTCAGGCCAGCTGGCGTGTCGGTTGCAATTATCTTGCCGTGGTTAATGATTGCGATCTCGTCGCACAGGTATTCTGCTTCCTCCATGATGTGCGTCGTGAAAAACACGGTCAATCCTCCCTGTACGTGCTTTTTCACATAATCTAAAAGAGTGCGCCTTGCGGCCGGGTCAAGTCCTACAGTCGGCTCGTCGAGGAACAGCAGATCCATGTCGTGCATGAACTCCCTTGCCACTTGGACGCGCCTTCGCTGGCCTATCGATAGCTCGTCGTTTTTCATGTTCTTGAATGACTCTAGGTCGAACTTTTCCAAAAGCTCGCGAGACCTGTCCCGTCTTTTTTCAGCCGGCACGCCCCACATCAGGCCATACAGCTCAAGTGCCCTTTCCACGGTCAGATTCGCTTCAAAGCTCGGCTCCTGAAGGACGACTCCGATCCTCTTTTTTATCTCCCGCTGATGCTTAACGATATCCTTGCCAAATATCTGGACCACGCCCGAAGTCGGGTGGACAAGCGTCGTAAGCACCCTCATCGTCGTTGTCTTGCCAGCGCCGTTTGGCCCGAGGAACCCAAACACCTCGCCATACTTCACGTCGAATGATACGCCGTCTACTGCATGCACCTGCCCGTAGCTCTTGCGCAGGTCTGAAACATGTATGCAGGGTTCCCCCATAGAAAAGGTCATTGTGGCGCTCTAATTTCTGCATTATCCAAGGCCAGAGGCGGCACGCGCGACCACCTCTGAAAGCGCGGGGTGGATGTGGATGGTTCGAATCAGGCTATGGATATCGGCTCCAAGCTTCATCGCTATCAATACCTCGTGTATCAGAATTGACGCGTGGCTACCGATTATGTGGCAGCCAAGTATCCCGCCCTCCAGGGACGCAAGCAGCTTGACAAATCCATCTCTGTCTTCTATCGCCTCGCCCATGGCCGTCTTGATGTACGGGTAGACGGCCCTTGTGTAAGGGATTTTTTCCGCCTTTAGCTCCTGTTCCGTGTAGCCGGCTCCGGCAACCTGTGGAGAGCTGAAAATGGCATGAGGCATGGCCGCATAGTCTACAGGAATTTTCTTCTCGTGCAACAGGTTGTAATATGCATACTGGGCCTCGTGGTTGGCAGCATGCTTGAAGAGATAGCGCCCAACCGCGTCGCCAAGTGCAAATATCCCCTTGACGTTTGTTTCAAGATGTTCGTCAACTGTGATAAAGCCGACGCTGTCTGTTTTCACCCCGGTCTTTTCCAGATCGAGTGTGTCAGAGTTTGGTGTTCTGCCAGTTGCAACCAAGAGCTGGTCCGATTCTAGCTCGATTTTCTTGTCCATTCTATTCTTGGCCGAGACTTTGAAAGTATCGCCGCTCTTGCTTACAGATTCGGTATCGTATCCCAGATAGACGCTGTATTTTTTTGAAAACACTTCGGTGAACTTGGTTGATATTTCTTCGTCT
>JBDZWB010000194.1:0-3655 GCA_040255975.1 Nitrosopumilales archaeon | reverse complement strand
GACCTTGGCATGCTCGTCTTTCCAGATCCAGAAGGGCTTGACCCTGACGAGCCCGGTCCTCCCGGCGTTCATGGACTGGGTGGCTGCCTTCTTGTCTTCTTTGGCAATCTCATTCCTTTGCCAGTCGTATTCCGAGGCCGCAATGTTCAGTCTCTCGATGGTTCTGCAGCGGGGTATGCCCAAAGCCCGGTCATTTCTAACTTCGCGCCTTGTGGCCTCGATTTCGCTCCTCTTGCGCCTGCCCATCGCTCCCGTCTATGCGGCATGACGATAATAGTACTAATAATCCAAAAAGGATGCCCCGCAATCAGCGCTTCCGGTTACAGTGCTCTGACATTCTGATTGCGATTGCAACTGGTCCAGATGGATGCCAGCATCCCGGACAACCTTATCCTCCGTGACGATCACTGGAATTTATTTGCAGAAAATCAATTGGTCCAGTCCGCCTGCTCCCTTGCAAGCGTCAGCTTTTCCGCCTTTGCCTTGTATTCGCAGCCGCAACGATAGCACCTGCAAGTGCCGTTCTCCCACCTCACCCTCCACGAGCCGCACTTTTCGCACGGCTTGCCGTAAAAGCCGTCCATGAGGGCCTCCATCTTGTTGGTCGGCTCGTAGAGGCAGTGCACGTCCCTGATCACTCCCTTCAGCGTCTTGGTGACCTGCTTGCTTGTTAGCCCGAACAGCTCTTTTACCTTTGAGACGTACTCGGAGGCACCGTGCTTTATTGTAGAAATCGCGACAATCTGCGCAAGGAAAAACTGTGTCTCCACCGGTATCGTCTGCCGGCCGTCCCATGCCTCGCGGGCAAGCTTTTCCGCGCTGTCTGCAAGGAACACATACTCCTCGTACTGCTTTCTGTCCAAGAGCGATAGAAATGGTCCTTCTCCCAGCCTTCTCTGCACATCCTGCAGGAAATTGATCTTTTTCTGTAAATGGCTTATGTAGGGCTGGTTTTCCCGCATGTGGCTGGACATTTCTTCGACAATCAAAGTGGAACTAATTTTAGGTTGAGTTTGCTCAACCTCCGCGGCCTCGGGCGAAAAGCGGGTGTCTGTCCAGCCGTGCTCGCTGCATATCTGCGTGATATAGTCTGATGAAAAGTCGGAGAGGTCTTTGCGGAGCTTGGTGGATATCTTGTCCTTTGGATAGCCGCCAATTACCAGCTGCTCGCCGGCGTAAACGACCCACCTTTTCACGTCGCCATAGATCGCCTTGACCTGGCCGTGGGCCCTCCTTGCCTGCTGTAGGGCATACTCATACTCCTGTAGCGCCATCCCATCCAAAGACACTATGTAGAGATAGGTACTGGTATTAAAAAGTACAATGTTATCACATGTTGGAACATGTTATACCCCCTCCCCTCTTGGGGGGACTGCCCACGTGCAAAAGATAAAAGGCAGCATGTCATAACATGTCACAGCAAAATGGTCAAGCGCGGGGGCAAAGAAGTGATTACGGTCGAAATATTCAAGGAAACGTACGATGTCATGAAGGCAAGCGCAGAAAAAAAGCGCTGGAACACCAAGGACTATATCAACACCGTCCTGATGGAGGCAATCGAGCGGGACAAGTTCCTCCAGTCCTATGCTCCGTCCCTCTCAAAGATAGGCTACGAGGGGAACATCCTCTTCATCAGAGACGCCAAGAAGAACAAGACCGCTGAAATCTACCTCCGGGACCGAGCCCTCTACTGCAACCTAGACGACGAAAAAGACTGCGTCCACATCCACTATGCCCTGGCCCTGCCTGAAGCAGCCAAACTGTTTCTGCGCAAGCCAGAGAGAAAATGATATAGTCGGACAAGAATAATTCTAGAAAATTCCGTCATCTGCTTGCTCTGAAACAAAAAGGAAGGGTCCTTAGGCCCCGCTAAAGAATCCTTTCTTCTTTCCTACTGCTATCGCAGCGATTATAGATCCTATCGCGGCGGCCATCACAAGCACAGATACTGGAAACTCTGGGGCGACAGTCGTACCTTGGACTTCTACTTCGTGCTCGCTGTGGCTGTAGTTGATCTCAAAAGTGATGTGCGTGTCTGTGTTGGATTTCACAATGACATCGTTTGATTCTGCTGCGACTGCCTGGCCGTCTATCAGCACTACCATCTCGCCGCTAAGCATCGCCTTTGGTATGGTCACCTCTGTCACGCCTCGTGTCCCGGTTTCGCCTTCTACCATGAACGACAATGTTTTCTCTGCGTGGCTCATCTGGACCGCATCCACATTGGAGTTACTTGTGATGTCAACTTCAAACTGCTCTGCCTGTCCTCCGTCTTCTGCCTCAACCGTTACCTCAAATGTGTTGGCGCTGCCAACTACAAACTGTGCCGACGACTCTAGATTTGCGGTGATCTCTGCATCTAGCAACCCAAGCAGGCTTGCATCGACCTCGATTGTAGAATTGATGTCATACTCGCCTTGCTGTGCATTGCTTGGCAGGTTTATTGTGGCAGAGTATTCGCCGTTGCTGCTAACCGCGGCTTGCTGGTTTGCCGTGACTACTCCCTGCGCGTCAATAACCTGTATGGCTACTTCTTCAGCCTGCGTTTCTTCTCTCATTTCCGATGACATCGAGCCTTCTATCATGACCGCATCACCTGGTTTGTATATGTGGTATTGCGACTGGACGGTGAAGGAGCTGTTTGAACTGGCATTTACTTTAGGATATGCGGATTCATAGATAGTTGTGGCTTCTATTGATCCCGTGGCAGACTGTGCATTTGCAGGATTGGCAAAAAAGGGGACCGCAAATAATACCGCGGCCAAAAGCGCTGGTAGCATCGTCTGCACCGCTTTGTTCTTGGCTAGGGCCATTTTCAGGCGTTATAGAAAAATACCATATAAGTTAGGAGACGGGAAATTATAGTGGATTATTATAGAATTTGATCCAAACAGCTTCTCCCTGTCGAGTGTCCGCCCCCCTGCAATCCAAGCTCATACCCAGTCTATCTAACATGAGATGTTCCATCAGCTGCTGTGCAGTGAACTTTTACCTCTGTTCAAGTCGTCTTATTGTCATTTTTTATTGCCTTTAAAATGTCCGATTCTAGTTTCTTGTACTGAGCAGCGCTAATAGCACCTGATTGGTATTCATCGAGGAGTCGGGCTAGTCGCATCTTCAATTGCCCCAGTTGCCTTTCAGTTCGCTGCCTCTGGACTTCTTGGTTATACCTAGTCCTAATCCCATTTGCTGCCAGCTGCAGAATAAAGAGTTCTATGATCAAGCTGGAATTGAACCTCCCGGCTGTCGCTTTATCAGTCGATAGCTGTGCTTGGTAGAACGTCTTGATCTTCCTGAAGATTGCGACAAGACATCTTTTTCATGAGGGTTTGGTTCCATGCAGAACGAGTATGGCGCCCAAGGTCCGCTCCTATGCATCCGCAGTTCTAAGGGGTTGGACTGGCCATGAGTAGCTGATTCTAACAATTCGGCAAATTCCCGTGCGCGACCCCTATCCACCAGGTAGGCGCGATTCAAGACTGTATCAGATGTATCCTTGCTTAATGTAGAGGTAGATTCTGCAATGGTCATCAATTCGTTATGAATATTGATTATCGCAGCATCAACTAACCGAAATCGTCTACTTCTAATCATATCCCTTAACCGTAGTTTGTCAAAGTACGAAGCCCCAGGTCCCGTTGATTTCGATCTAATC
>JBDZWB010000193.1:0-3658 GCA_040255975.1 Nitrosopumilales archaeon | reverse complement strand
AGTCGGGTATATTGCTGCCGATGGAGGCGATTCAATAATCATACTGGCGAGCAGATTCAGGGAATACGACGTGCCAAAGTCGCATGTCAAGGCGTTTGACGGATCGCAGGTCTACCTTGACTTTCCTTCACTTGAGCTTGAGCAGTACCGGATAGCGTGAACCTTTCTTTTCTCCTAAATTTTTTCGGGCTTTGCTTTTGGTATTTACCCTACGTACACCGGCAGGCATTGGAGAATAATACTCCGCCTCCAAACGTCATAATTTTATTATTGTCATATGGCACATGAACAAGGTTAAGTCTGTCTTATTAGCCAAGATTGAATGTTACTAGCCGTGGTAATGGTAAACGACCCTAAACGGGAAAATGACGAACCCGCTGGCTTGCGCGGACTTGAACAGGCAATATTCGTTCTGGAAGAGCTCTGCGGAGGCGAAAAGAAAAGCGAGTTGATAAGAAGGATGAGAGGCGACAAGCAGCTTGTCGACATGTGGATGAATTTCCTGCAGCACAACCACTGGATTACCTATGACAAAGGTACCAGAGAATGGGTGCTGACAGAAAAGGGAAGTCGGTGGATTATACGAATCAGAGGCATACTGCCACAATAGCTACACGGACTCGTACGGCTGCCGGTTGAGTTCGGCCATTTCTGTCTGCTTTTTCGCAACTTGGATATCCTGTTTTGTGGTGCCAGCATGTTCTTTCCCGGCCAATTCTTTTTCTAGGTGCTGTCGCCTGTCCTGCGCAGTAGTGAAGATTGCGCCGCATACAAAGCATTGAAAGTCGGACGCTATCTTTTCCGCTTCGCTCATGTACTCTTGCGCGCATAATATGCTATACGGGTTGCAGAACAAAAATGTAAGTAAACTGTATTTTGAAAAAAGAAAAAAAGAGGGAACGGACCTATACCTTCTTGTTCAGCTTCAGGTCGTATCCCGCTTTTACTGGCGCGTCAAGGCTGCCGTCAGGCTTTTGTGGCTTGTACTCGAACTCGATCTTTGAGAAGTTCAAGCTAAAGCTGTCCACCGGGATGCCGCCGTCGCCGTTGCTGCCGCCAGTCTGGTACGAGCTGATGAGTACGTCAGTCAGCCTGATTGTCAAGTACTCCTGAGATTCACGACCAGCATCTCCAGCTTTCCTCGCAGTCAATATGGCTTCCTTGATGTGCTGGCCTGTTGCGCACGCTTCAAAGAGCTTTGGAGATGCCTTGCTCATCACGGTCGTAAAGTGAAAGTCCTGCATGCTGACTTTGCCTGCACCTGCACCTCCACCTCTACCAACACCTGCGTTTGTGGCCGTGTTGGTTTCGCCCCAAGACCACGAAAGTATCTCTATTTCGTTCTTGTGTTTGTCGTCTGTAGATTCTCCATCGATTCCGTCAATTTTCAAGAAATAGTCCACTGCTGCTGCGTCTGCTGTCTGCAATATTGCAGCAAAGTCCAGCTCTTGCGGAGCCGGGCTTGCCTGCATAGAGGAAGCTACTCCTATGGTAGCTACCAGCAGCGATGCTGCCGCTATGGAAGCTATTTGCTTCATGTTGAGAGACTTCATACATGTTCAGGCAATCTAAAGTACTTTAAGAAGATTATTATGTAATCTTCTATCGTAACAAGCATTCACACAAAATTGAATCCTTTTGTGGGATCTGCCTTGAACCATGTGACAATCTTTAGGAACTCGTAACTCTTCTGTTGATCGCCAGTGATATTATAGAGAAAATGACAAACCAGCCAGAGTTAACAGTGCAATATTTTTCAGAGCGAATTATTGAAGGAATTGTGCAATGCAGTGCAGACGCACTCCCTAAATAATTCACAACTTTAGTCCAAAGTGAATGTTAGACGCCAAAAGATATCGACCGTCCAGAATTAATGGAGAAAATATTGCCGGCGCTGCCTTTCTCTTCTTTTCATTTCTGTTAATGTTAGGCGGCCAGATGAATGCTGTATTGGGCCTTCTGTATCCAGCCTACTATATCCTTGTAGCCGCCGGCATTGGATTGGTTGTGTTGGGTTACAGGACTTACCGTGGTGAACTGAATAGGTCACAAGATGGGTCGCATTACTAAATTGCAGATAATAATGATTTGAACAACTGTAGTCGAGTCTGATGCATCCAGCAAGCCTATGCAGCATCATGTGCAATTGCATGCAGAAATTGCCATGCACTGTACACGAGCTGCTTAAGGACTAGCTATTCTATTCTTGATAAACAGCATGTCAACTGCAGCGTTGGTAGATAAAGAATATCGCACCATAGTAAATGACCTTAAGACGCACTGTGGAAACATCGAGCCATTTCTCTTGATCAGGGCCGCAATGCTTCGACAAAAATATCCGTCCGAGCACAAACAGCATTACTGGCTTGAATTGCACTACAGAGAGGATGTGGATGTAGAGGCAAAAAGCGCAAGCATATTCCACCAAGTCGGCAAACTTCCTTCATATCATGGCCACTATCATTTTGCGCTAAACTTGCAGGCAGGACTAGATACTCTGCTTTCAATAGCCGCAGACGATGACATCGAACTGATCACCGGCGATGCCTTTCCAATAACCTAGCTTTGTAGAAATCTTTGGGCGAGGCGATATAGTAGAAGTGATCTTGGGGGGAGCTCGTGGCATCTTGGATAGGATCGATAGCTCTGACAGGACAGTAACGCTGAGCAGGCGCGGACAATCAGAGCGTTACGAATTTGATTCTTCCTGCGAAACACGCAGCTGGGGCAGCCTGGTTGGCAAGGTGGTAGACCTGCAGCTTCAGGATTTTGTTGTTGTAGGGATCTCTGAGCATACCGATCAATCGCCCAAAGAACTTCATGAAGAGGTCAGATAGAACATGCTTGTTTCATACTTGGAATTGGCCGAGCAGATTACTGCGCTAGACGACCGCATAAGGTTTGCAGGAGTCTCAAACAAGCTAGGCAAGATAATTGCTAGCAGCTACCGAAAAGGATTGACGCCTCTCCTTAGCGGAGAGGAGACAGAGAAATCCATCCCACAGACAGTGCTAAGGGGCAGCATTCAGACCGAGCTTGAGAAAAAACTTGGAAAAACACTCTATTCAATTACGGTCTATGAAAGAATCAAGAGGGTGATTATACCACTGTATGACGTATATTCAAACAGCGTTGCCGTCCTACTGGTCTCGTTTGATATCGAGGTTGCCAATGCAGATATCGATTCAATCATAATTGACAGGATCATGCCGCTGATCAGAGGAAATGATGATCGGCAGAGGGAATTCTGCACCCGATTCATTAAGAAGTAGAGACCAACATCCTTGTCAGAATATCTTTGAAGAGCCGGATTGTAACATTTGGTTACAACCTTTGTTGGCAAATGGCCATGATACTAGTGACACCAGTAAAAGTTTCTCAGGTTCAGACAACTTGGCAGATTAGAGGCTGACTATCGCCTATTCATTCGTACATAGCTGCTGTGCCTCCTATCAACTGTTGTGCCGTTGTTGTTTTTTGCACCATCTCTATCAGAGAAGAAGAATCAGTCTCAATTATCGATAGTTTAACTGCACAGTCCATGTGGTAATATTTTCTGTTCTTGCCATTAGAAATGATTGCATCAGTCGATTTGAATGGTTCTTCACAATGTCTACAGAGACCATTCTGTTTCCTGTCCATTTCATTAAGAACACGA
>JBDZWB010000192.1:0-3666 GCA_040255975.1 Nitrosopumilales archaeon | reverse complement strand
CGAGATCAATGAGCCCTGCGTTGATGGCGACTACCGCGATGATTATCTCGGCGGCATTGCCAAACGTGACATTCAAAAGCGATCCTGCAGTGGCACCATAGTGGGTGGCGAGGTACTCTGTAGAATCGCCGATCAGCTTTGCCAGAGGAATGAGGGCTACTGCAGCCACTACGAATATGACGATGTGGTCGACATGCGCGAATTCTAACGCAACGGCGATAGGTGTGAATATTAATAAGAAATAGATCGCCGACGATTTTGATAGCGTGATCGACTTGAGCAAATGTTAGTTTTCACAATCCATTGTCCAGCATACTTTAATTGTTTTTTAGACAAGTTGCTCTACGATGTTTCTTGGTGATGAAAGGTGCGGGGGGTGGGATTTGAACCCACGAATCCCTAAGGAACAGGGTTGTAGGAACCAGTCCGGCTCATTCTAAGCTTCGCACCCTTTTCTTTTGGAAAAAGAGACCTGCGCCGTTGACCGGGCTTGGCAACCCCCGCCCAAGTTGCAAGAGCCAACAGCCAAATTTATCTATTTATACCTTGACAACATCTGAAGACCAGATGCAGACAGCAAGGCCGCGGCTCTTTGGGACAAATGGCGTACGGGGCGTTTACGGTCAGGAACTCACAAACGATCTGGCGATCGATCTCTGTTACGCACTTGCTACCTATTTCGGCAAGGGCCCCGTTGTCGTCGGCTATGACGGCCGCAAATCAAGCCCCGCGCTGTCAAGACTGGTAAGGGCAACTCTAAACTCTGCAGGTCTTGACACTGCCAACGCAGGTCTAGTGCCTACGCCGTGCTTGCAATACTCTGCAAAGCGCCTAGGCTATGCCGGCGGCATCATGATAACCGCGTCGCACAACCCTCCGCAGTACAACGGGATCAAGCCTACAGCGCCGGATGGCGTCGAGATTTCCCGAGAAGATGAGCTAAAGGTTGAGGACATTTACTATTCAAAGCAGTTTACCAAGATAGACGGCACCGGCCGTGACTTTGTCGACGAAAACATTGTTAGCAGATACATCGACGCTGTGCTCGCGCTCGTCGACGCCGACATGATAAGGGAGAAAAAGTTCACCGTCGCGATGGATACGGGCAATGGCGCGCAAGCAGTGGTCGCGCCGATTGTAGCCAAAAAGCTTGGTTGCAAGGTCATAGTCATAAACGGCCAGATTGACGGCGAATTTCCGGGACGAGGTTCAGAGCCAACACCGGACAATGTCGGAGTCTTGTCAGAGACGGTCAGGTCCGCCAATGCAGACTTTGGAGTTGCGTACGACGGCGACGGCGACAGGAGCATCTTTTGCGACGATAAAGGCGCTGTATACATGGGCGACAAGACGGGGGCGCTGCTGGTAAAGCACCTGCTTTCAAGCAGACACAAGGGCGCAGAAGTCGTGTGCCCCGTCAACACTTCGATGATACTGGCAAAGGTGGTAGAGCAGGCAGGATCTAGAATAGTCTTTACAAAAGTAGGCAGCGTCGAAGTTTCACGCGAAATGGTAAGGTGCAGGTCGCCGCTTGGTCTTGAAGAGAACGGCGGTTTCATGTATGGCGCGCTAAACGAAGTAAGGGACGGAGTAATGGCGACTGCACTGGTACTTGACATGCTTGCCGCATCTGGCAAGTCTTTTTCGCAGCACATCGCAGAGCTTCCGCAGACGTTCCAGTACAAGACAAAGTTTTCTTGTCCTTCAAGGGAAGTGGTAGAAAGGGTCGTCCAGGCCTGCGCAAGTCACGGCACCCCGAAAAAGGTGGAAACTCTGGATGGGGCAAAGGTGTGGATTGACGAGGAGACTTGGCTGATGGTGAGGCCAAGTGGAACAGAGCCTCTCATAAGGATGTATGCCGAGTCGACCGACAAGTCGCTCTTGGACTCGAAGGTGGATGAGTACAGGAGGCTTGTTCAATCCAAGATAGGCTAACGTTTTTAATACGCCTACTATTCTACAGAAGAAAGATGATCCCAATGGGTGATACCAACATTGAGTAAGCCATATTACGTGAAGATGGAAGTTTCTAAGGATCTGGTAAATGCAGTTTATGAAGCGGTACGCGTAGCAAAGCAGAGCGGCAAGGTGCGCAAGGGCACAAACGAGACAACAAAGGCGATCGAGCGCGGCATTTCAAAGCTTGTAGTCATTGCCGAGGATGTCGAGCCGCCAGAGGTGGTCGCACACCTGCCGATCCTGTGCGAGGAAAGGAACGCGCCGTTCATCTTTGTCCCAAGCAAGCAGCAGCTCGGCATGTCGCTTGGAATCGACGTCGGCTCTGCTGCTGCGACGATTATCGACGCAGGCGAAGCACAGCACATCGTGGAGCAGGTCGTCACTTCTATCGCCAACCTAAAGGGCGCCAAGAAAGAGTAGAGACGGTGGCTGACAGATGAGCAAGGCTGCTGAAGAAAAGGTCGTTCCTGCAGAAGTCATCCAGATCGTGGGAAGGACTGGCATTGCCGGCGAAGTCATCCAAGTCCGCGTCAAAGTCCTAGAAGGCAAGGACAGGGGACGCATCCTGACCAGAAATGTCAAAGGCTCTGTAAGGATGAACGATGTTCTGATGCTGAGGGAAACCGAGCGAGAGGCTCGCAAAATAAGGTGATAATAATATGAGCAAGACAGCAACATCATTGCGCAATTGCTTCTTCTGTGGCAGGCACATCACAACAGGCCACGGTATTATGCTCGTAAGGAACGACGGCCAGGTTCAGTGGACCTGCTCTAGCAAGTGCAAGAAGAACCTGCGCGTCTTGAAGCGCGACCCGAGAAAGCAAAAATGGACTTCTAAATACGTCAAGGGCGGCCTGCGCGTAAGAAAGCAGTAGAGTAGAAGATGTAAAATGGCAGTCGAGCAAACGCTAATTGTAGTCAAGCCGGACGGATTCAAACGCCAACTGACAGGCAAGATCCTGGCAAGGTTTGAGGAAAAAGGCTTTCAGATAAAGAACCTAAAGTCATACAACTTTACAAAGGAAAAAGCTCAGGAGTTCTACTCTGTCCACAAGGACAAGCCGTTCTTTGGCGAGCTCGTCTCGTTCATCAGCTCTGGCACGGTCGTTGCCTGCATATTAGAAGGAAACAACGCCGTCAATACCGTGAGGATAATGATCGGGGCGACCAAGTCGTTCGAGGCGGCTCCGGGCACGATAAGGGGCGACTTTGGCCTTGGCTTTACCGACAACATCATACACGCTTCGGACTCGCCTGAAAGCTTCATAAAAGAGTCGCGCGTCATTTTCAGCTGACTCTTGTGCAACTCCGCCAGCCGGTAGTAGTCGTTCTAGGTCACGTAGACTCGGGCAAAACTTCCCTACTGGACAAGATTAGGGGCACGGCGGTTCAGGCCCGCGAAGTGGGCGGGATCACTCAGCATATTGGTGCCAGCTTTTTTCCTGTTGAAACGATCAAAGAGATAACCGGCCCGTTGTATGCCAAGCTTGCCAAGGCAGAGACTCCAATACCGGGCCTGCTGGTAATTGACACGCCTGGGCACGAAGTCTTTGCCAACCTGCGTGCTAGGGGCGGATCAGCTGCAGACATTGCCATTTTGGTAGTAGATGTCAACAAGGGTTTTGAAGCACAGACAATAGAGAGCATCGACATTTTGAAAAAGCGCAAGGTTCCCTATGTCATCGCACTCAACAAGGTTGACATGGT
>JBDZWB010000019.1:0-14450 GCA_040255975.1 Nitrosopumilales archaeon | reverse complement strand
AAGCCTTCAACCAGTTGCTTCAGCTGCTTGTGAGATGGGTTCATTTGTCTGAGTTCTGCCGCGTTTCCGCCCAGCTTTTCAAACTCTTCATACAACTCTTTGTCTTCTATCATCTCTATCAGCGTTATAGGCCTGACAGGCTTTTGAACGAGTTCTATCTCTGCCCTCAGCTGGCGTAAAGGCTTTTCCAGGTGTTCCTTGACATAGGCAGATACAAAAATAATCCTCTGCTCCGGTTCGAGCTTCAATATATCTGCCGCAACAGAGAGGCCATCTTTCTTGGGCATCCTGTGATCCAGTATCACTGCGTCAAACGGCGGCCGCCGGTCCTTGGTGGTGGTGGCGCCAGTCACCATCATTTTGTGACTTGTTTTCTCCTCCCCCTCCTTCCCACATGCTTCGGTCCTTCCGCGGGTCTGGAGTAGGCGTTTCTGCCAAAATGCAGAACGATACAGGTGTGTACACTCTTCTCCGTTAGTAACGACAAAAATCTGGTGACCCCTAGCTTGCATTTGGATGGAAAGCAGCACTGCAACGTCATGCTCATCCTCTGCCAGAAGGATCTGCATCTGTTACTTGTAATAAGACATGGATATATAGAATAATCTTTCTTCAGGTATCCATCTCGCAGTGCCATGATATTTACCCTAGAGACTCGATTCCTCATCTATTCGCGATACTCTTTCAGAGCCTTCTGCCACCTCTGCGTCAGCAGATCTCGCTTGCGTCCTCTCAGAGAGACCTTTTGGTGCGCCTTCTCAATCTGCTTCAGAGAGCAAAAGGGTCTAGAGCTGATTGATCCCTGCCAAGCAGGATATTATTTCCAGACTCTGTGCGCGCTTATCTGCAATGTGGGCACCTGCCATGATGGAATGGTAGCTGGCATCTGCCAAAATCAACAAGGTCGCAGTCGTAAATAAGCCCACAGCGGGTGCACTGGTGTCCGCAGCAGTGCTGCTTTGGTTGTGACAGCAATTTTTTACGTAGCGACTCGATTGAGACGCATATTTATTCTAATGAGAAAATGCTACGACAATAGAAGTAGATACAGGATTAATGGACGCACCTATCTACTTTTTTGCCCACCTGGCCGTTTCAATAGCGTCAACACCGGCATCCTCTGCAGCATCTAGCAGCTTTCTGTCTCCAGTCACCAACGTGTATTTGAAGTGCTGGCTGCAATACAGGTAACTGGCATCATAAAATGTGAGCTTTTCTTTTTCTGCAATTTCCAATATTGGCTGCATCGCTTCGCTTTCAAGCCTGATTGCCGGCATCATCAGCTTTGCAGCTTCCCTGAAGGATTGCATGAGCAGTGCGGCCTGGTCTTTTGATATGCCGCTGCCTCTTTTTGCTAAAATATTGAGCACCGCATTTCCATATTCATAAAATGTTAAATCGAGAATATGGCAGTTCGCATCCAGTCTGTGATAATTCTTTGCAGCGATTACATATAGCAGGGCATTTGTGTCGAAGATGAACTTTGCCATTACCTTGACTCTCTGCCTCTTCTGACTGCCCTGACGATATCTTGCTCAGTTACCCCGGCAAGCAGGTCTGCAGTCTTTTCAAAGATCGCTTCCCTTTCCTTCTTTTGAAGCTTCTCCAATTCCTCTTCCACCTTTTCTTTTGCAACCTTGGAGACATCAATTTTATGCTTCTTTGCAAGGTCCTTTAGCTCCTTTCTTATCCTAAAGCTTATGATCTCGGTGGTCAACGATTGTTACTTGGAGTGTATACAATATAAAGTTTACATCATCTGTATACACCATGCTAAAGGCAGACACTGTACATTGCGGCAGGGTCAACTATGCACCGATCATCCTATCTAAAGCTGAGAACTGGTGCCATCACAAGCTGCTTTCAAAATCCTTGATATGGATATAGCAGCGTCTGGTCATAACATCTTTTTGCTTGACCTTCCATCCAGAAGGCGCATTTGCAAATGACATCTGCAGTCAATGAAAAACTGCAATGGTGCACAGCGCTGATTTTGTGCAATATTTCATTCATTGATTTTTTGACCTCTTTCCCCTCCATCTGCTTGCCCTTTCGAGTGTCAAGCGCAACGGCAGCAGATTTATATTATAATATAACATTATAACATATCCATGAGGGAGCCCCTGCGGGTAAAGGTAAGAAAGATAGGAACAAGCTATGGCGTTATAATCTCAAAGGATTACCTTGATAGGCTGCAAGTCAGCGAAGGCGACACGCTGCTCATAAAAGAGATCGAGCCGGTCAAGCCACCCGTATCGGACGTAAAGGGCATGTTTCCAGACCTCAAATTTGAGCGCGAGCACAGGAGAGACAGGATTTGAGCGCCGCGCTTGACGGCGGAGTGGTATTTGACACCTACGCTTGGGTAGACTACCTCGCAGGAGGCCAGCGAGCCAGCAGAGTATCGAAGATACTAGCCGACAAGTCGTACAGGCAAAAGGTTACACCTGCAACAGCAATAGCAGAGCTGACGGAGAAGCTGCTGCGAGAAGGCGCAGAGCCTTCAAAGATAGAGCAGGTAGTCCAGTTCATTGCAAGCCACACCAAGATTTACCCATGTGACAGGGATCTTGCCACCCTAGCAGGGCAGATCAACTTTGTGCAGAAAAAGAAAGTAAAGGATTGGGGAATGCTCGACTCTTTGAACTATGCGGTGGCCAACCTGCTGAACTGCTTTTTTGTTACAGGCGACCCACACTTTACTGGCAAGGGCGACGTTATTTTTCTGAAACGCTAGCAATTGTGCACCAAGCCTCAAAACCAGCTGGTATGAGGTCCCAGCTCGCATCAACGTTCTGCTATAAAGCGCTTGCGGGGGAGGGGAGAGCGCCGCATGATCACGCTGAAAATTTTAAAATATTTTAAAAATTCTTGCCTGACGCGTCTGACGACCCATTTGACGCACCTGACGGATATGACAGAGTGTGTAGTTGCTATCTGTATTTTTCTTATTTGCCAAAACCCCAAAAATCCCTTAAGGCGCTTCCATGTCTCTCAGATTATGCCTGAGCGTGTTGCCGATGTCATCAGGCAGAGGATATTGGGTCTGTGGCTGGCGGCAAAAGATAGGGACGAGATCGCCCGCATAACTGGAGTAGCCGCAGGAACCGTCAGCAACGTGATATCAGAGCACAGGCGCTTACTTGCCAACTATGATATCGAAGAATTGCGGGAGCTTTCAATGGCCATGAAAAATGCCGGCACCACTCCCCATGAATGCGCAGAAGCCGTAGTGATGCTCAACTCACTTGCAAGGAGCAACGTAAATGTAGATGATTTGCAGTCATTTGTAAACAACATTTACAAAGCCTGCTCTGCCCTTGGCCTGCCTGAAGAAAAGCTGGTAGATGCAGCAGGCCAGCTGCTCGCTTTATCTGAGAACCTTCAGGACATTTCAGTTGAAGAGCTTCCAAGCCACCTTGCCAAGCTAAAGGAAGAGAGGGACGGCCTCTTGCAGGAGATAGAGAATCTTTATGATAAAAAGCGTGCAACAAGGGCAGAGCTAGAGCAGGAGCTTAAAAACAATGATGCCACGATGCTTGACCTGCAGCAGTTTTCTGCCGCAAGGCAGGTGCTGTCTGGACAAATGGGTGCAGGCTTTTCAATCGTCCAAGATCTTACAAAGCTGGCAAAAATGTTTGAAAACGCGCGAGAGCTTGGATACAACGCCAGCGGCATGGCGGCAAAAGTGTCTGCCATCGATTCGCTGCAAAAGCAGGAATCAGCTCTGAGGGCTTCTGTGGAAAAGAGAGAAAAGCAAGAAAAGCATCTTGCCCGAGAATGCCAAAGGCTTCAGCTCAAAGCAGACTCGTACCAAGAAACAATAAGGTTCTATCAGGAGCTGAGAGAAATGGGCTTTGGCCGCAGCGAGCTTGACCTATTGCACAGCACTCTTCAGGGCCTTGTCAACGATAACCTAGGTTCCATAATGGCAGTTGACGAGTCTTCCGGTCAGGCTGCAGTCAAGATGTTCTTCAATGATCTAAAAGAAATGTACGCGCAGCACCTTACCTACAAAGAGCAGCTGAGCAAGCTAAAGACAGAGACAGAAATTCAAAAGGACTTGCTCAGAGATGCAGAGAGGCGATACGCAGACAAAAGGGACGTAATAGATGCGATAAATACCCTCAGAGACGAGAAGGGCTTTAGCTATGAAGATGTGATTTACCTTCGCCGGATCATATTCAAACACAACATCGGAAGAAAAGGCGGCAAAAAGTTTGCACAAGACTTGGATAGATACGGCAGCATGGAAGAGGCAATCGCTGCGTGTTCCAGCGAGCTGCCAGAGCTGAAAGAAGAGATAACCCGCCAGACAGAAAAGGCTGCAAAGCTAACAGAGATTGTTGACGATCTGGAATACAAGAAAGATGCGATAACTGAAAATCTGCATACGAATGCAGAGCTGGCACAAGCAGTGCTTTTTGCTTCAAGAAAGGAAGGTGAGCGGAGCATCGCAGAACTGACTGCCAAGGCGCAAGAGGGAATACAGGTATGCCGCGACCTTCTTCAAGAGGCCAAAGAGATAAGCCAGTTTTCTGCAGCCACCATTGCCAAAATGAACACCGAAGTCCTCAAACAGTTTGAAGCCCTTTCAAAGCTTGAAGGCTACAAGGACTTGGCTGAAGTTGCCAGCCAGATCACCTCAACTGAAGAAGCCAAGAAGGTTCTGCAGCATCCGCAAAAGGGCATCGACTTGTTGACGAACACTGCGCGGGTCCTGCGGCTGCTTATCTCTATTTATGAGCAGATTGGCCCTGATGGGGCAGAGTTGGTCAGGGCGCTTGAAGGTGTGCGCTCAGGCATCGTGACATATGTAGCAATATATGCATCATCCAGTACTCTTGCTAACGCAACAAGGCAAGAACAGATGGAGGAGGAGCAGCGGCGACAAACTACTGATACAAATCAGCAGTAAGACATATCACGCTCATCTGATGACCTACAAACCGGAGGTTAAGGACGAGGGCTAATGTCCGAGACTAAAAAATCATCGCTTAGGCTGCTGACTTACATTGGAATAGGGATACTTGGTTTTGGGCTATTACTTTTTTGGGCATTTTATTGGGCCCTGTTGTCAAACGACATTAATTGGTTCTATGTTGTGATCGTTGGGTTTCCCATAACGATAGGATCATTTCTAATTTTGTTGGGAACGAGGTAGGACGATGGCTCAGTCTAGGTAAGCCGCACTCACCACAAAACGAGGCTCCGCAAGAGTTTACTTTTTGGCATTTGGCAGATCACATCGTTTTTTAGCGCGTATGTGTGTATGTTATCACATGGCATGTGGCGCATGTGGTAGCGAATTGAGATATATCAAAGGCACTCAGGATGGGGCAGGAAGGATTAGTTACACATTCTACTTTTGCGATCGATGTGAAATAGAGTGGAGGCTACGAAGGAACAAAGAATGAATGCTTGCACCCCCCCGTAATGTGCTTGCTGTGCTGCACCTCAAAAATTGCCACAAGTCAATATACCACATCAACCGCAGACTTGACAGAACCAGCGGCCACAATCCTAAATATAGTTGCTCAAACTGATTGTTACTGGTATGTGGCATATCCCATTAGGGGAGCTTGCGATAACGAGGACATACATTCCACTTGATCCGCCGGCCTACCAACTCTTTTACACAGCTCTTCTAATGCTGGTTATGGGCACGACAGCGTATCTTGTGTTTAGGAAAATAAAGAATAGAAATCGAGTCCAAATGCCTAAACTCTAGGGGGAAAGAGGAGAGGGACCTCCATCCAAGGTCCACAAAATTGAAAAGCATATAGAAATTACCCATAGCATTGGATAATTTAGTTGTCCGCGTAGTGGCGGGTTTGGCTGTAGGCATAACCATGATCGTGGTTATGGTACTTGTTGGAGATAGTCTGACTCGTTACGAACCGTCCGATTTACAAGTGATATACCCGGCTCCTCCTGGTGAGGTTCACCCGATGGAGGAAGACGTAGACGGTTGTTGTGACAATGTGGCTGTAATTGAGTCTACCGAGAATACAGGCATATTCATTGTTGACGAGTCAGGAGATGAACTTAACGAGACTCTGATTAATTTGGGAGCCAATGATTCGGATAAAGTCTAGGTACTTTTCCGCATAGATGACTTGTTGTTGGCGGTAAAGAGCGTCAAGCAGTCATGTTCGGTTGAGCCTTTGCTTCCATTGATGGAAACATTCAGGCAGATGGTCAATGATTGCGTCGGGATTGGGCTTGAAAATGATGCTTCAACACTGAAGCGACTTTCAAAACTATGTTATCCAGCACTTGCCAGATACAGTATTATCTCCTATTACAAGCTTCATGCAATTTCAAAGGCAGCAGGAGTACTTGCCAACAGAAAGCAATCTATCAAACGCGGCTACCAAACCAAGACTCCATATCTGAAGAAAGGGATTCTTGTGTCGTGCTATGGCTTCAAGATTGTAGATGGTGTGTTGAAAGTACCGCTTGGCAACAGGCAAAATACTTCGATATTCATCTCAACAAATACGTCAAAGGCACCCTATCAGAGACCCTGCTGTGACAGTGCGTTCTTTCACGCTTGCCGCCAGCAACACGGTGAGCATCTGCTACTGCAAAGAGGTTGCAGAGATTGAATGTGCCACGACGGCAGGAGTTGACAGGAACCTGAGAAACCTGACAATAGGAAATGAGGGAAATGTTGTGCATTATGATCTGTCAAAAGCTGTTGACATTGCAGAGAACACTCGATCCATAGTCAAATCATTCAAACGCAATGATGTCAGAATTAGAAAAAAGATAGCAGGCAAATATGGCAAGCGCAGACAAAACAGAGTTAACCAATTATTTCATCATGTTTCAAAGAAGGTTGTCGCTACAACAAAGCAAGAAAAAACAGCAATCGCATTTGAAAAGCTAACATACATTCGCAGACTCTACCAGAAAGGTAACTATCAAGGAAGAGATTATCGTTCAAAGTTAAATGGCTGGTCATTTGCTGAAATAAAACGCCAAATAGAATACAAAGCAGTCTGGGAAGGAGTACCAGTAATCCAATTAACCCCTGCTCAAACGAGAGGAACGTCGCAGCTCTGCCCTCGGTGCGGAAAGAGACTCCAAGAGGGCAGGCTGCATCGCATAATAAATCGTTCATTCTGCCCCAGCCTAGGCCGGCCAGATAAAGGCAACCACCTTGTTGTCAAGTTTGACTAGAGTCGATTTTCTTTTTTCTGATCTTTTATGTCCTGTCTGTTTTTCATGCTCCCTTATTTCTTGATCTGATAAGAAAACTTCTGCGCATTCATGGCAAATAATGAGGTCAACGCCATCCACGGCAGTTGATGTGCGGCATGAGTATTAACAATGATAAATTTTGATTATACGCTTGGGCAAAAGCGAACGCTGCTTGCCTTAGAGGATAGCCTTAATTGTGTATTTTGCAATTTAGGCTCTGTGGGCGCAGAAAAGAAGTATAGAATATTGGTAGTTGACGATGAGCCAGATATCGCAATGGTAATGAAGTTAGGATTGGAAAAGGAGGGCTTTGTTGTAGAGGCTATCACTGATCCGCTAAAGGCACTCGAATTTTTCAAAAAGGACGGAGAGTTCGATTTGGCTCTGCTTGACATCAAAATGTCACCCATCAATGGGTTTGAATTGTATCGAAGGCTGCTGAAGATTGATAACAAGTTGAAGGTGTGCTTCATTACTGCTTTTGAAATCTACTATGACGAGTTTAAACGAGTTTTCCCAAAACTAAATATAGATTGTTTTGTACGCAAACCCGCTAGCATTGAGAAATTGGCAGGAATAATCAGGACACAATTAGAGCGAATAGAAAATCCAGAATTGCCCAAAGTTGAATAGCGATACAGTAGCACCAGAACTTTGTTCCCAGCATAGTCATATACTCATCTGACTATGGCATTAGGGGCGGTGATGCACTTTTTCAATAATACTCGTTGACAACGAAATTGACATCACTACTGTTTTCAGCAGGGCATTAAAATTGGCTAATTTTCAAGTTGACACTTATAACACGGCTGACGCGGCTCTGAAAAATTTCAGAGCTGGTGTCTACGATCTAGCAATTCTAGATTTTAAAATGCCCGACATCAATGGCTTTGATCTTTATGAAAAGATGCACCTGATTGACAACAAGATGAGAGTTTTGTTTATTTCCGGCGATCATGCTCACTATCAGGAGCATATCAGAGAACACCCCGAGCTCAGCTCTAGGCATTTTCTAAACAAGCCCACGGGTTTGCGTGTCTTGATTCAACGAACTAAAGAACTCATGTTTGAGGACAGGAGCTAGCCCCGCGTATAGGAGCATCACGTATTTAGATGCTAAATCAAATGAAGGAGGGCCTCTCTCTGCCTCTTATGTTTACGACAAATACCAATGATATGTCAGCGAAACCCAATTCTCTTCTACGTATTGCTTGCTTGCCGCTGGATAAGGATGCAACCTATAATTGATGGGAATCAAAAGCATTTTTGAAACATAAAAGTGCATTTGTGTTCAATCAGCTGTCCGCTATATCCCCGCACCGATCTCTTATTTTACAACAAGAACTGAACATGGAGCATTCTTTACCACTTTTTCTGATATGCTGCCTAGAATAAGACCCTTGAGAAATCCCATTCCTCTTCTGCCCACTATGACCATGTCAGCGTCATTGGCACTGCAGAAATCGCAGATAGCATCTGCCACGTCGTCAGCTTTGACAAGCTCGGATCGAATTTTCTTTTGAAATGTAAATGCACCGCTCTTTATCACAAGCGCCTCATGGAGACTTCTAAAAGCCTGCTCAGCCTGCTCTAGTTTCCGGTGGTCCACCCTTCCTTCCGTATCAACAATGTCACTGTGCTTTATCACAGATATCACTATTATTTCACGCTCGGCAGCAGAGCTTTCCAACAAGGTAGCGGCCATACTAATGCACCTTTTAGCATGCTCCATTGAGAGGTCTATGGCAACGACAATCCTCCTTACTGAATTGATAGTTTGATCTTGCATTGGTTAAAGTCATAATAGATTATATCTGGTCCTCTAGATTAGCATTGATAAACAACTAATTGCATTTGATTGCATACTATTGAAAAGAAGAAATAAAACCTGCAACTTTACAAAGCGAGTAAAAATTAATGCATGATAAAGCTGCCAGGAAAAAACCCGAAAAGACCTGGCACATAATCATCTTGACAATGGGAATTGCAATCCTGAGTTTGCGCAGATATTGTGCCAAGATTTTTGGAAAAAGGGACACAAGCCTGCGCGGTCCCAAAGTGACCAAGAGGAGCCTCATTGTGCCATCTGCCATTTCGCTGGCTGGATCACTGACAGGTATTGCAGCAATAGGATTTGTCACAGCGCACTTTTCAGTACCATTGCTGCTGGCACCGTTTGGAGCATCAGTCGTCCTTCTCTTTTCAGTCTATGACAGCCCTCTGGCGCAACCAAGGAACACCTTTCTTGGCCATGTCCTGGCGGCACTCATAGCAGGGACAATTGCCATAATGCATGCCATCTATTTTGGTTCTGGAAGTGGTGGATTGCTAGAAAATGAGCAATACATTTGGATTGCGGTGGCCGTTTCTCTTTCCATCTTTGCAATGCAGATATTGAGACTGACGCATCCACCTGCAGGAGCGACCGCATTTATTGCATCAACTACCATAACCAGCTTTGATTCATTTATCGATTTCATGGTTCCAGTGATAGTTGGTTCATTGATTCTCATCGTGGTGGCCGTTATTTTTAACAACGCAGTCCCAAAAAGAAGATATCCTATTTACTGGTAGCTATATCAAATAATAATCCTGCTGTCTGGTAGAAAAAAAGGGTCAAGAGAAGAGAGAAAAAAAATTTCTTCTCCCTCACTAAGCGATTATTGAACCTCTACTGTGCCAGTCATCCACGGATGGAGCGAGCAGTAGTATTCAAACGTCCCGGCTTCTGTAAAGGTGTGCTCAAAGCTTCGTTTTTGCAAGATTGATCCGCTGAAGAACAATCCCTGATCTCTACTCTTTACAGTGTGGGTAGTCGAGTCGTCATTTTTCCAAGTTACGGTGTCCCCAACATGCACTGATATATTTCCAGGAGTAAAGCTTTTGTGCGAAGACCTCTGGCTTGAGCCTTTGGGCATTGACACAGAGGTAGTCTCTACTACGCCTTGGTTTTGGGACTGCTCAGCCTCACTGTCAGAACCTGCCATCGAATGGCCTCCTTGAGCCTCTGAACTGCTTGCAATAACCTTGCCGTTTGGATCAGCCTTTTGGACCTTCTTTGTAAGGTTTGCCTGCCACTCTACCATGCTAATGGACTTTGTCTTTGCAACATCTATACCATCCACTGCGTCCTCTGCAGCATCTGTGACGTTAAAGTATGCCATGGTTCCTTTCTCTTCCGGAGTCCCATGGAAGTGGAATAGATACCTGCCTTCCCAAGGCCACCTTGCTTCAAATATAGCCGCGTTGCCAGCAGAAACTTCCCAGGTCTGCACTTTGAGTGGAGAATTCTCCCACACGCCTGAAGGATATGCCTTGAACAGTGTGCCGTGGATATGGTAGCCAAAGGCCGGCGAATCGCCCAAGTTTATCAGGTAGATGCGTACAAGTTCATTCGTTCTTGCTGGAAGAGGGTTCTCCCAGTACTGGTCTGCATAGCCATTGAAGAAGATGTATTCTGGAAGTTCCGTCAACTGGTCTTTGGTATCATATTCGCCGGCGACAATCACGTATTCCCTTGCAGGCTCCAGCGGAGTTTGCGGATCGACAATGAACGCGCCATACAACCCCATCCTGATGTGCTGCGACACCGGCATTACGTGGCAGTGGTACATGAGCGCGCCTGCCGGCTCTGCGATAAAGTCGTAGGTATAAGTCTCATTTGGCTGGACTTCTTGGAAAACACCATCGTCTAGTTCGTCGTGATCGCCATGAAGATGGATAGTGTGGGGCATAGGAGTTTTGTTTATGAATTTGATAATGACTCGGTCGCCTTCAGTGGCTCTCAATGTTGGCCCCGGGATAGTCCCGTTATATGTCCATGCCTCAACCCTAGTATCGGGGGCTATTTCTACAGTGGTCTCCTCTGCAATCAGAGTGTATTCAATTGTCTTTGGTTCATAATTTCCTGATGCATCTGCCGCTAGAGCCAGATTGTTTGCAAACATCGTTGTCTGCGGGTTGCTTGAAAATATGGCAACAATTCCAGCTCCAACAAGAAATGCAGCAATTGCCGGTACGATTACCGTCATTTTGTTGCGCTTGTTGCTACTATACATTGACTGCAGGCAGTCAAGATTGTGTTTTATGTGGGACGTTTATAGTGCAAGTGCAAAGATTAGTTTGGATTTCAAGTCGTATTACTTGATATCACCATGATTCTTGGTATTTGCAGTATGGACTGCGCGGTTAAAGAACAGTAAGGCTTGCAGGCAATGCGATGGAAAAACGAAAACGTAAAGTCTTTTACAGCAAAGCAAGAGGGTTGTGGCTACCAGCCCTCGCAGTGGTATCGGTGCTAGCCATGTCACCGCTAATGCTGGCAGGATTCAATCTAGAAGAACACGAGGCAACGACACACAAAGACCATCAGATGGTCCAAGATTTGCCTGTACACCCCGAGAGCGTCGGCGGTCTGAACCTTGTCCTGCCATCGGCGTTTGGCCAAATCAGTGCAGATGAGGCAGAGCAGCTGAAGCAAAACGGTGCCCCTGTCCGCAGGTATACGCTGGTAGCATATGAGACCGAAATAAGCTTACCAACTGGAGAAAACACATTTAGGCTGACTTTCAATGGCACAGACCCGGCGCCGACCATGAGAGCAAGGCAGGGAGAGATAATCGAAGTCACGATGATAAACCATCCAGATAACATCAGGATACACAGTGTAGACCACCACGCCGCTACAATCAGCGCTGTCCCAAACTTTGGATCTGTTGACATTGGTCAGAACAAGACATACACGTTTGTAGCAAAGCAGCCAGGTTTCTTCAAGTATCACTGCGAAGGCGAGGATGTGCTAGGCATGGACGAGCACGTGTTTTCAGGCATGGTTGGTGGCTTTATAGTTGACCCAGCCAACGGATACAGATCATATGCAACTGTAGAATACACGTATGACAGCAGCGGCCAGCCGCAGAGGCAGATAATACGTGAAGATGGCAAGGCCAAAGAGTTCACACTGCAGTTTTCAGAGCTGTACCTGACCGAAGCAGGCGAGTACAACCCAGATGCAATGTATGCATACCAGCCAACATGGACAACTATTAACGGGATCCCGTTTGGATATGACCCGGCTGTAACGCAGACTCCCGGCGCCATGCCGTTGCATGTAAAGGTTGGGGACCATGTCAGGTTCTTTGTGCTGAATGCAGGCAACATTCCGGTCAACTTCCACATCGTTGGAGAGCAGCTGGACCGAGTGACGCATGGAGGCAAGCCTCAGGGACAGGGACTGCAGACGTATCTCGTAGGCGGCTCTAACGACGCAATAATTGACGTGGTATTTGACGAGCCTGGGATATATGCAATAGTGAACCACGACTATGCTGCCCTCTTTAAAGGACAGGCCGCAATAATAGTGGTGGACGACACAGATGGTGGAAACCTGATCAACTATACAGGTACCAACCCATCAAATGCAGTGCCTCCGCCTGGAAGAGATAGCATAAGGCAGGAAACTACACCATATTATGCAGGCACCCCGCTGTAGAATCCCACAAAACTTTGCCCGGCCGCAGCTGCTAGCTGCGCCGGCGTCATCATTTCTTTCCAATCTGGCTTTGATGCACGTCAGTCATGCCTGCTATAGTCACGCTAAATGAAGAATTTGTCAGGTTAAACTTCAATTCTCCATAGTCGCTGGGCTTGAGCAACTCTTGAAGCACCGCCTCAAACATGCCCCTGTAGTATCGTGACCACTTTGGACCTGTTCCGTGGTTGATCATAATGAACATGCCGCCATTTTCATGCCTGATCACTAATTGGAAGCCCAGCACTTCGCACCGAAGTTTTATCCACCGGATAAACGTGCTCAGGTCATAGCCGGATTCTGAGAAGAGAATAAAGTCCTTGATAGTTTGGTCCTTTTGGATCCGGCCAATCTCTTCAATATCGTCATCGGCTATCTTGTCCAGCATCTGCACCACCATGCTCCTGTGCAGAGGCATAAATCCCAGTTTCTCTTGAAATCTCCCCCAGCCAGAGTATTTTCTTAATATGCTGACTATTACCGAGTTTACACTGGTGCCTTTGTGCGTTGACTCCTCCCTTAGCGATTTTAGCAGCTCCTGCGGGATCCTGATTAGAAAAGCCTTGTTGGACTCAGATGCAGTATCCGAATCCCTGTAGTCTTGATCGTTAGTTACAGCTATCTCGACAACACCGGTGTCTTCATCACTATGATTGCCTTTCACTATTCATCATTAATGGCGTCAGCTGTCAGTTTCATGATATTTATTGTGTATACAATGCAATCATTGGCAAACAAACGATAGCACAGCATGGGTCAATTGCAGTTGCTGCCGGCATGGGATGAACAAGGCCCGCAGACCCATGCTGTGCGGTATTGGCATACCTGCAGTTTGATTGTTGGTCGTTGTACATAATAGATACGTCTACATCGCAAACATGGAATTGCTGATGCTATCAGGTTAGTATCGGCAGTCCATACAACTTTGCATGGGATATCATATATTCAAGATGAAATTCTCGCTTCGGTAGCGGTTCTAAAAGTGGGGCCCAGTCAGGTTTGCATCCCTTGATTCCAGAGGTTCTAATGCTTCTGGAGCAAACCGTTACAACGATTATTAGACGATGCTGGAGGACGAGACTAAACTACGGTAAGAAAAACTGCTGCATCCAGGGTTGCACTGAGCTAATAAAGGTGCGCTATGAGGCTGCTGTCAGGTCATCGTCGGATCAACCTTTTTGCTCTTGATAATCCATCCTACGAAGAGTTGACAGAACACTCTGTGGTTGGACCTCTGGCAGCGTCCTGTAAATCTGGAATTGACTTTACCACCATCACATCATACAAAACTAGATCGAATAAAATTCCCATAATCGCTATCTGGCAATAACAAATGGCGAGGCAGACGTATCACAGAACCTGTAGTATAGTCACGATTATCCGTTGTATACTACGATATATGAGGGCGATAACAACTGTTAGGGCTGAGCAATCTTTCGCCTCCACAAACTCTTTAAATCATGTGCATAAATGCAAGTTCTCTTTGGAAGACATCAACCATTTGGAGCAGGAGCTAGAATCGATGCGCATCAGATTGAGTGGCACTCATGACACTGATAGATTGGTAGAATTGCAGCAGAGCATAGAAGCGCTAAAGCGAAAAATCCAGGCCATCAAGGATAAGCAGTTACAGCCATTCTAGAACTTCGCAAATCGATGGCAGCTAAGAAGAAGGGAAAGAAAGCAAAACCAAAAAAAGAAGTAAGGTAAA
>JBDZWB010000018.1:0-14510 GCA_040255975.1 Nitrosopumilales archaeon | reverse complement strand
TGGTCGGCGGGCCAAGAAGGCGTATGTCTTCCGTCCCAGACTCGCCGGCGATCGCCTGCTCCAGCAGTGCGTTGAACTGTGGTTTTACCGGCTCGGGCAGCATTGACTGGAACTTTTCCTCGTAGTAATAGGTCCCGATCAGGGACTGGTTGCCTGCATATAGGATCAGGCCCGTCCTGTCGGTCAGCCCCGCGTTGCTCCGGTATTCCGGCAACAGCTGGCTCTGCACGAACGCGCCCGCATTCTGGGTGCTTATCGAGGCTACCACGACTCCTGCAAACCGGCCGCTCTGCGCGTCTACTATTGGCTGCGACAGGTACATCCTAGGCACTCCGTCCACGGATTCGAGAGTGGTGCTGGCAAAAGGTGCGAGCGTCTCCTTTGGGACCAAAAAATAGTCCCTGTGACTCAGGTCGTCTCCCCTGTAGTCCGGGAATTTTCCGGTATCGATCTCGCTGTACGTTACTATTATGCCATTTTCATCCAGCCAGTAATAACCGTCGGTCAGGACTGCGCTACTGACCTGTGCGGATTCAAATATCTGCTGGGCCCTCAGATCCTCCTGCTGGACCATGGGCGAGCTGGCTAGCAGCCTGAGGTTGTGGTCAATATCCGCCATCTTGCTTGTCAGCGCATTGGCAATAGCATGGGCTTCGATCTGCGCGTTGTTGTGGACGTCCCGTTCTGAAATATCAATTATCTTTTCGGTGGTAAAGTTGTAGTACTGGTATGAAGCGATCGCCAGCGCAATGGCCCCGGCAGCAATTGCAATCAAGAGGAGCAGGTTGCGATGGATCATAAACGCGTCGTTGCACCATTATCAAGACCTACACATAAATTCACATGAAAGAATATGCTATAACATGATTCTGGTTTGCCAGAGGCGATCTGAAATTCTTTTATTGGATTTTTTCCATTTCCCGGCAATGTCAAAAGACCGCGATAACACTGGGATACCGGTTGCGTGCAGCAAGTGCAACGAGACCTTCCAGACCGATTCAGAATACATGGTGCACTACAACGAAACGCACGCCGAATAGTGCAGAGAAACCTTAACTAGATTTCAACACGAATACTAGGTTATGAACAAGGCGCTTGTGCTCGCTGGCGTTGCAGTGGTAGCAATATCAAAGGCCATAATCCTAAAGTCCATACTTGTCGACGTGCCGGCGTACCAGAGGTGTCTGTCCGGCGGCGTAGCTCAGGTATGCGGAACAGACCCATTCACATATTTCATCATCGGCTGGTTCGTCACGGTCGGAGGCTTTGTACTGTTGGTGTTTGGGCTCAGGATGCCGGCCGCAAGAAGCATTTCTCGTTGACGCCGGCTACTTTTTCTTTACCTGCGCCCCGCCCCTCACGTACTTTTCAGTCCACTTGAGCTTCCTTGCATCCCGGCGGAGCATGAACATGTTCTTGTCGCATTTCTTTGAACATGTCCACAGAATGCGGCCGTCGTTTCTGACGTGCATCGTGCCCCTGCCGCTCGGAATTTTTGATCCGCAAAACGTGCAATTTCTAAAAGCAGATAGGGCGGCACTGTCGCCGGCGCTTCTCCTCCTCATCATGTTTTGATCTTTTGCTAGCTCGCAGCAATTATTTTAAAGAGTTTTCATGGGCGTAGCTTGCAAGCAGCCTGCTTCTGGGTTCAAACTCGTGCATCGTGAGCAGGGCAAACATGTCTTCCAGATCGCAGCAGTAGCACCTGCCGTTGATGCAGTCGGCACGCGAGTCGTGCAAACACAGGCCGCATTTGCAGCGGTGCAGATCAGACACTGCTAATGATCGACTTCTTTGGTTTAAAACGCATGCCATACTTAATTCTGCCAGATGCTAGCCGAAGCAGTTAATAGATAATTTTTCGCGACTAGCCAGGCAGGCTTTCGTTTAGCATCAGTGCCAAGAGCGCGGCGCGCAGCTCTTTTCCATATGAAGCCTGCTTGAAGTATATCGCATTTTTCATGTGGTCCACAGAGTGCGAGATCTCGTCAAGGCGGGGAAGCGGATGCATCACCGCGACGTTCTTCTTTGCCTTTCCGATCGTCTTTTCGTCTATCGTGTACGACCCCCGCACTTTCTCGTATTCCTGCACGTCCGGGAAGCGCTCGCGCTGGATTCTGGTGACATAGATCACGTCCGCCTCTGGCAGCACCTCGTCAAGCTCGCTGTGTTCCTTTATCTTCATCCGGCCCTGCATCTCATAGATTGACTCCTTCCTCACCCGGAGGGACTGCGGCGACACGAGGTGGATGTTGACGTCATAGTTGGACAGCCCGTACAGCAGCGAATATACGGTTCTGCCGTATTTCAGGTCGCCCACTATGGCGATCGACAGTCCGTCTATTCTGCCCTTTTCCTTGAGCATAGTGTAAAGGTCGAGCAGCGCCTGAGTGGGATGCTCTTCGCTCCCGCTGCCGGCGTTTATGATCGGGTTCTGCGATAGCTCGGCCGCAAATCTGCTAGAGCCGTCCATCGGGTGCCTTAGCACTATTACGTCCGAATAAAGATCTATTACCCTTATAGTGTCGGCGAGGCTCTCGCCCTTTTCCACCGATGACGACTTTAAATCCGCGATTCCAATCGAGCTGCCGCCAAGCGACGCCATGGCCGCTTCAAAGCTCATCCTCGTTCTGGTTGACGGCTCGTAAAAGATGTACCCAAGTGCTCTGCCCTTGCCAAGCTCGCCCCGTTCTGACGGCTTTAGCGCCCTGAGCCGGTCTGTCGCGTCAAATACGTACTCTAGGTCTCCTTTGGAAAAGTCCTTTATCGAGACAATGTCCTTGTCAAAGAACGGGTTGGGCATCACTGCCTTATCGAAATGGGGCCGTAATAAACACTTCTCGCTACCTCAAAAGCGCGTCCGTCTTGGCTGCCATGACAAAGTCGTTCTTGTGCAGTCCCTTTATCTTGTGCGTCCACCAGCTGACGGTGACTTTGCCCCACTCGGTGAGTATGTCTGGGTGATGGCCCTCCTGTTCTGCAATTGCGCCCACCCTGTTTGTGAAGGCAAGCGCCTCGGCAAAATCCTTGAACGCGAATGACTTTTCCAGCCGTTTTATTCCTTCCTTTTCTACCACGGACCAGCTCTGCAATTGCTCATAGTATTTGTCGATCTCTGCATCGGTCAGTGTCGGCATGCCCCCTTGGCAGGGCACACACTTCATTTCGTCAAGAGACATGCTCTTGCTTGCGGCACGCTGGCTTTTCTTCTTTTCTAGCACACTGTAATCTCTTTTCTTCTGCCGTCAAGGCATATCCTGAAATTGTCAAGCAGATCCCTTCCTATCAGCGCCGCAGCGGGCGTGCGCTCGGGCAGGTCAAGACATCCGACATGCACGTTATCATAGATCTTGCCGAACAGCTCGATCGACACTTCATAGTATGGGATCTGGATTATGCCGGCTCCTGTCACAGTCTCGTCGCTTCCAGCGAATGACAGATTCATCTCGTTTGCAATGTAGGTCGGTATTATAGTCTTTGAAGACGCAAAGTCAAGATGGGCATCGACGACGATTTTCTTGTTGCTGCCCGCGTCGATTATCCCCATGCCAACAAGCGGCAGGTTGTTCTTGTACTGGATGATGATTGACTCTGTTCTAGCGGCCATGCATTGTACATGCAGACCTAGGATAAGTAGATGTGCATCAGATTTTTTCGAGTGCTGCGACACGCTTGGAAAGCGATGCTATCTCTGACCTGAGCGCAGCGACCTCTGACCTGATCTCGGCGATCATCTTTTGCTGATCAACATCACTTGTGAATGAGTGCGTCGTGATCGCTCGGTCCTCCTTTGGGACTTCGTACGGAGAAGATTCCTTTCCGGCCTTGATTGGCTGGTCAAATGTGTTGCGAAACTCGATGTCATCTTCCAGCCGCCGCCTCGCCTCTTTGTTGCGCTTTGACATGCTTTGCATATACTAGTATCGCATTCGATATAACTTTTGCAATGTTACACCAGAGGAAGAGAAAAGGTAACAGTCGCCCCTTTTCCATCTCCGTTATTTTCTGCCCAGATTCTGCCTCCATGGGCCTCTATGATGTTTTTTGAGATAAACAATCCTAGGCCCGTCCCATGGTCAGACTTGCTTGCAAACTTTGTGAAGAGCCTGGGCATGATTTCAGGATCGATGCCGGCCCCGGTGTCTTTGATGGATACTACGGCAAATTCTTTTCCATGAATTTCCTGTTCGGTCTTTAACATTACAGCTATGATGCCGTTCTTTGTGAACTTGATGGCATTGCTCAGGAGGTTGTCCATAACCTCGGTTATTCGGCCTCTGTCGCCATTGAGAACGATTTCATCTTTGGTGCCATTCTCGAATTTGATGGCCAGCGTCCCTTGGCTATCCTTTGCATAATTCTGCGTGTTCTTGACTGCCTCCTTTACTACCCCAACAATGTCAAACGGCTCTTTGTTTAGCTTCAGCGACTGGCTCTCGATTTTCGCCACGTCAAGTATGTCGGAGGACAGCCGCTCGAGCCGCTCTGCATTTCGGACGATCATGTCGACCTTTGTCTTGGTGACTTTTATCGTATCCTCTCCTTCCTTGAATTGCGATCTCAGAATGTCGGCTATGCCGAGGAGGGGCTGTATTGGCGTGCGGAGCTCGTGGGCGGCGATGTTGATGAACTGCTTCTGCATCCGATCATTCTCCTCCAGCTTTTTGACAGCTGCGGCCAGCTCTGAGGTCTTGCGCTCCACCTCCCTGTTCAGAAACCGGTTCCACCGCGTTATCAGCAATATCAGGGCAAGGATTGTGCTGATTATGCCGGCCACCAGCAGCGACGTCTGGAGCCTGTTTGTGAAAAGTACATCGTTTATCTCTGCATAGATCGATGACGTGGGAGTCACCAAGAACACAAAGTAGGCCGGCTCTCCGCCTGCAAGAACAGGGTAGCCGGTATTTATCGTCTCAAACGGCTGGCTAAAGACGGCCGTTCGGACGTTACCTTCTAGCACCTGGCTTATGTGATCGTTCATTTCCGCGCTTCCTCCGATCTCCTCCTGCACCTGCGCATCGGCAATGTTCACGCCTTCTAGCCCGGTCGAAGGACTGACCAGTATGTTGCCTTTTGTGTCAATGACGAAAAAGTACTCCGACCCCGTGTCTTGGATGTTGCCGTACCTTTCAAAGAACAGCGACGCGTCGACTGCTGACCGAGTCCAGCCAGTGTGCATGCTCTGGCTGTATATTGGATACAGCAGCGCCATCCGCTGGCCTTGATCGTTTATTATGGTTTCATAACCACTTGAAAAAGTCGGCATTGGAAGGTTTTCCCTTGCCTCAATGGCATGCGGTCGCAGGGACATGTCCTGGCCAATTAGCAGGTTCCTGTCTATCTCCGGCTGGTAGACGTTCATAACAATGTTGTCTGCGTTGGAAATTCCTATCCCTTCAACTCGGGATATCGCATTTGACTCGTAGTAGATGCGCTCCATCAGAGAATTCATTTCTTCGCTCGTAAAGTCGCTGGCCTGCGCTGGCGGGGATTCCGCAAGGACTTGGAGCTTTGTCATAAGTAGATTAAGGTCTGAGCTGATGCGGCTGGAAAGCTGCTCTGCCCTATTAGTCTGCAGCTCCTTCTCGCGATCAAACATCGACGCACGGACGTTGTTTTCGCCAAGGTTGAGGAGCAGGGAGTAGGCGGATAGCGAGATGGCAGAAACGACTATGACGGTCACAAGAAGCATCTTGACATTTCCAGCCAGCAAGAAAATTATTCTGAATTAACAATAGTCAAGGGATCACGGAAAAACTTTGTGGTGGTAAAGCGTTCGGCATCCTGCTGTTTTCCAAGCAGCCATGATAACGTCTGACATCGAGAAAAGGCGCCCAAACATCACCAGGGATGTCAAGGAGTAGGAGGCAAGATAGAGGACAAGGCAGCTAAGGGAAGGCAGGGCACAAAGAACATGAAAGATGCTGGCCACCGCGGAGACGGTCTTAGCCCAGCGCAAGCTCAACAATCAGGCCGCTGGTCCACCCTCAATTATCTTGGCAGTGCCAGAAAAGCTCCGGCCTGCGACGCTGAAACAGACTCTTGGATCGCGCATGATGTTTCTGACCCAGTGGGCCTGCTCCCTGCCTTCCGACATTACATAGTATTTGCCGTTGTCTTCGACGAACCAGATCTCTATCCTGCGTTTCTTGCCGCTCTTCCATCCCGTCGTGTCAAGGTAGAGGAACTGCTCCACACAATAACTGTAAGGCGACTAATATTAAGTCCTGCTAGACGTTACAATCGCAGCCCAGATGCACCAGAAATGCTTGCAAACGGCCTGTACATTCTCAGGTAGTCTCGGATCTTGAAGACATTGAGGCCGCCTGACAAAAAGCATTTAGCCACTTTGTCCCCTACTGTTGCGGCCATGATGCTTGTACGCTGCTACACCTGCAAGCTTGTTTTTGACGTGGACAAGCCGGAACAGCGTAGGGAAGCAGTCAGACACAGCCAAGAGTGCCATGAAATGACGCAGGGCTTTAGGGCTTAGAAGTTCTGGCAGTCGTGCCACTCGCCGCATGACCGGCAGTGGTGCTGCTTGCATATCTTGCAAAAGTACCGCGCTTCTTCAAACGGAGTCAGGCTGGAACCGCATGCAGAGCACGACTGTTCTGGATTCATCCCTTCCACACTCTGGCACTTTAGTTAATGTGCGTTGCGCCGTATCATTAAATAAGTTCCAAGAATCGCTATCTGTCGACCTGTTCCGACTAATCGTGAGTATAATCTGGGAAACGTTTAAAACTGCTTTTGAAAAACACCAATTGACGAACGTCTCGATTCTTCACTGAAGTGACGATTTGGACGGAGTTGAAAAAGAGAATGGAAACAACAATTACTACAATTAGAAAGGAAAGGATTGCAAAGCAGGTTCACTTTACGCTATGCGGTTCGTGCTACTGGTGCGCGTCGTACTTGGACGGCCGCGAGGTCGAAAAATGTCCCGCATGCAGCAGCGGTCAAGTGGAGAATATTCCTGTGGCTGGCAACGAAATGTATGTGTTCGACTATGACGTAAAGCGCGGAGTCACCGTGGACTTTTTGCCGACAAAGGTCTGACTATTTCCGCAGCGAGCTGAAAAAGATATACAATATCGCTATTATCTCGAATCTGCCGACTATCATGTTTGCAGTCAGCATCAGCTTTGAAAGCGGATCGAGATGGAGCGAAGTTATGCCTGTGCTCAGGCCAGTTGTCGAAAGCGCCGAAACCGATTCGAACAGGCCGTCTTCAAAGCTCCTGCCGGCGTTGTAGCTCACTATAAACCCTGTCAGGATCGAGATGGAGAAAAAGAGTCCGATCACTAGCAGGATTTCCCTCACCAGCTTTATCCCCAAGACTTCCCGGATAATCTGCAAAAGCTCGCCCTGCTTCTCCAGGATTTCCCTGAAATCGCGCGTGCGGTACTCTTCTTTTATTCTATCCAGTATGCCGTCGTCTGAGCTCCTGTGCGGGTTTGCCGTGAACGAGATCGAGCTGTACGCCTCGTGTGCAGGCCGGTAGGATTCCTGCATCTCGCTCCTCTTTTTTCCTATCCTCTTTGCAAATTCCTGGTACAGTATGACAAACCTGCCAACCTTGATGCCGCCGGCGGTGGAGAATGCGGTTCCGCCGACCAGCATTATGGCTATTAAAAAGCCCTTGGCGGCAGGCGGGATCGAAGGCACGTCCACATACTGGAACCCCGAATTGGTCGATGCGCTTACAGTATGGAACGCAGCCGCGCCAAAATCTATCCCCGGCGCCAGCAGGTATAGGATCGGGACAGAGGCGACCATCATGACAAGATACACCGTGACCTCCGGCCCAAGCGACTTTTTGCTGATGAGACCCTTCTTGCTAAAGATGTAGTAGTGGAAGGCAAAGGGCAGTGCGGAAAGGACCATGCCGGCGCCAGCGACCAAGAGAAGCGGCAGGTTGGAAGAGGAAACAATGTCAGATGCGGGCGAAAAGCCGCCGCCGGTGATAGTGCCAAGCACCATCGTTATCGCGGTCAGATCATCTGTATGGCTCATGAATATGAGCAGGAGAACCAGTATGATGGTGTATACCGAAAATATCCCGACCAGAGTCACGATGAACTCTTTTAAGCGCATCATACCGCCGCCAATCACACTCTTCCACGCACTCAGCTTTTCCTCAGGGAAGAAGAGCATCATCACAAGGTAGACGAACGAAAGGCCGCCGACCCACTGCGTGTACGAGCGGTAAAAGTTAAAGCTCTGGGGCAGATTCTCCGGCTGTGCTATCATTGAAAGCCCGGTGGTGGTAAAGCCGGAAGCGCTTTCAAACAGGCTGTTGACAAAGAGTGAGCTTGGGTCTATCCCTGGCGCGAACGGGTTGAGGTAGACGTATGGAAGCGAGCCGAAAAGCGACATCACGATAAAGCTTGCCACGATAAAGATTGAGGCCTGCTTTAGGTTCATCGTGCCCTTCTCGCCGTACGCCATCAGGAAAAATCCGGTGAAAGAAAGGCCTACCACCTCAAGGTAGATGCCCGTTATGCTGCCTGCCTCGCCAAGGGCCGTGCCCACGAGCGCAGGCACCACTAGCAGCACCGCAGAGAACTGGAGCAGCACGCCCAAGTTGCCCAGCACTGGCCTGTACCGCATCTTGAACGTGCTCTTGGCCCGTTCGATCGTCCTTTCCAGCACCGACTTGCTGACCGCATCTGCCAGCGATCGCTGCGTGACTACTCCCAGTACCCCAGTGTTGTCGGCAACCGGGATGCGCTTTATCCTGTTGACCCGCATCAGCTGCAGCGCCTGCTTCACCGTCCCTGTCGACGACATTGTTACCAGCGGGGATGACATGATCGACCTGATCGTAACCATTTTAGAGTCTTCGCCCTTGAGCACCACCTTTTCGACGATGTCGTTATTGGTGACGATCCCGACTGCAATGCCACCCCTTGATACAATGACCGAGTCGTGCCCTTGTTCCTGCATCTGCTCGACTGCAATGGCGACGGTCGTGCCCTCTTCTAAGGCGAGGAAATGCTTTTCCATGTACGTAAGGGCTAACCTATCTAGAACGTCTTGGTGCTGCACTGCGCAGGCTATCAGCCTATGCCTTTTCTAATAATCTTTCTGCTAGTAAGGATTCTGACATCATGCGCGTTTTCAATAGGTTCATATCGGATATTTCATTACGCTGTACAAGCCCACATGGCAATATACCGCTATACCTTCTACAAGAGCCCAAACATCGGCATCTTTGTCAAGACAAACGACAGCATAGTGCTCGTGCCACACGGGTTTGCCGAGACAAAGTCTGAGAAGCTTGCAGACTACCTCCAAGTTGGCGAGGTACGGACCTCGGTGGCAGACACGCGCATCCTTGGGCCAATGACAGTTATGAACAACAATGGAATACTGCTCCCCTCAATAGCTTCTGATGAGGAACTCGATAACATAAGGCGTGCAAGCAACCTCAATGTCGAGCGGCTGAAGAGCAGGCTGACTGCCATAGGCAATCTCATTGCGGCAAACGACAATGGTGCCATCGTCTCGCCCCTTCTAGGCGAGGGGGTAGGCCAGCAGGTGCAGGATGTACTTGGCGTGCCGGTGCATACCATGGCGGTAGGAGGATTTGTGCAGGCCGGGTCGATGATAGTCGCAACGAATGTCGGTGCAGCTGTGACCCCAAGGGCAAGCGAGGACGAAGTCAAGATAGTTTCCGAAATATTGCAGGTGCCTGCAGAGCCGGTGACTGTGAATAACGGCATGCCGTTCCTGTCGTCCGGCATTGTCGCAAACAGCAAGGCTGTAATCGTCGGCACGCTTACAACCGGCCCCGAGCTTATCATGATGAGCAGGGTCTTTAACGCATGATAATTGAAATCCTGTGTGTAGGCAACGAGCTTCTCTCCGGCATCACGCTCAACTCTAACGCGCATTGGCTTGCAGAAAAGATCGCCGGAGTGGGCGGCACGCTGAAAAGGGTGACTGTCGTCGGCGACGACCTTGGCGAAATATCGACTGCCATCAGAGAGTCGCTCGCAAGAAATCCCGACATCTTGATAACTACTGGCGGCCTCGGCGCGACCTACGACGACTTGACGCTGGAAGGCGCGGCACTTGCGCTTGGCAGGAAAACAGTGCTCGACGAGCGCGCCGTAGAGATGTTGAGAAAGAGCTATTCCGTGCGCGGGCTCGACTATGAGCTGATAGAGGCGCGGCTAAAGATGGCAAAGATCCCGGAGGGCTCGACTCCAATCCAGAACCTGCTTGGCAGCGCGCCGGCGGTATTCATACAGGCAGGGAACGCAAAGATCTTTTGCCTGCAGGGCGTCCCGTCAGAAATGAAGTCGATCTTTGAAGAGAAAATCCTGCCGCTTGTAAGGGAGGGCGTAGGCAAATTCGTGGCAGAAGAGATCAACTATAGCGTGAGGGGAGTGACTGAGGCAGTGATAGCACCCGCATTGCTGAGAATAGTCGAGTCGCATCCAAAGGACTCGATCTACCTAAAGACGCACCCTCGCGGATATTACCGGAAAAAGACGCCGCAGATAAGGATACAGATGATATCGCGTGGAAACGACAAGAAAGAGGTGAAGAAACGACTGAGCGCGATAGCAAAAGTGATCGAAAAAGAACTTGCACGTCTGGGCGGGCGGATATGCTGATCCATCTTCTTATGGGAATTGCAGCCGGCGTTGCAAGCGCGTTCTACCTTTTCTACAATTACCACCCGTTGTTGCTCAACGGTGCAGTACATGCTGCAATCTTTGGCTCCGGGCTTGTTGCGATGTATCTTACAAAAAGGATGAATGCTAAAAGTGCAGGGTGGTACTTGGCTGGCGCGCTGCCCGTGCATCTGGCTATTCATTTCATAATAATAGGAGACCTTGCTCAGTTGACAGGCGTCAGCCACATCTTGCTGAACTTTTTATCCTTTCCTTGAACAACGTCCTCGAACAGCTCTTTTAGCTGCTTTGTCATCTTGCCTGTGCCGCCGTCGCCAATCGTCCTGTTGTCAATCTCGCCGACTGGCTTTATCTCTGCTGCCGTTCCCGTAAGAAACACCTCGTCAGCGATATAAAGCTCGTCTCTTGCAATATCGCGCATTTCGCAGTCAATGCCGTTTTCTTTTGCAATCTTTATGACGCTGTCCCTTGTCATGCCTTCAAGCGCTCCTGACGACGTCGGAGGGGTTGCAAGCGAGCCGTCTTTTACGATGAAAATGTTTTCCGCACTGGCCTCTACCACCCTGCCTGCAGAGTTGAGCATCACGGCCTCGTCAAAGCCGGCCTTTATCGCCTCCACCCTTGCAAGGGCAGAGTTGGCATAGTTGGCAGTTGCCTTTGCGCGCATAGGCAATGCCTTTGAGTCGATCCTTGCCCACGACGACACCATGAGGCGCGCCCCCTTTTCCGTGCCGCCCTTCAAGTACTCGTCCCACTTCCACACTGCGATCGCAACCGACACCTTGTTTGGCATCGGGTTGACGCCCATCTTGCCATAGCCATAATACGCTATCGGCCGGATGTAGCATTCTTGCATCCCATTGGCCTTAACAGTGTCTATTACAGCTTTTTCCAACTGCTGTTTCGAATACCCAAGATCCATAAAGTAGCACCTGCCGCTATCTATTAGGCGCTGCATGTGATCGCCCAGTCGGAATATTGCGCTGCCGTTTATGGTCTTGTAGCACCGGATGCCTTCAAAGACGCCGGTCGCATAGTGCAGGGCATGAGTCAGCACGTGGACTTTGGCATTATCGAAATCGACTAGTGAGCCATTCAGCCAGATCTTGCCTTCGGTCATGTGCGGATCTTTTTCCTTGTAGAATGTATCGCCTTGACTGCGTCAGCGACGCTTGATCCCTTGTCCTCTACCACTATTAGTATCCTTGACGTCTCCTCCTGCGCGTCAAGGTTCAGGATGTTGATGTCGTGCTCGCTGACTGTGCTGCTGGCAGTCGACGCTATCTTTGGTACTTTCCACATCTCGTCGCCAATGAGCGTGACCACGCCCCGGCCGTAGACGATGTCGGCCTTTGGGTAGAAGGCGCGGATGTGCCTCTCGTAACGCCGGACATAGTCGGCGTCGAGGAACAGCAGGCGCGTCATCTCAGTGTCGTCTATCTTGTACGGCGACAGTTTCACGAAATCGTGGTACTGCCTGTCAAGCTCGAGCGACGCTACGAGATGCGACGCTGCTGCACTCTCCATCCTTACCATCGAGCAGTTCTTTTTGCCAGTGACTATCTTTATAGGATTGCCGGTGTCTGCAGGCGGCTTTCTCTGGATCATGGTCACGCCTCCAGGCTTGGCCATGTCTGTTATTACTATCGGGATGTCAAGATCGTAGTCGTCAATCTCTTTTATCGCGATCGGGTCGAGGATCTTCATGCCAAACATTCCGGCGATCTTGGCCTCGTTGTACGACAGGTACTGGATGAATTCCAAGTCCTCTTTCACTATCCTCGGGTCGGCGCTTAGGACTGCGCTGTCCTTTTCAAGATCTATCTTGACGTCATAGCCGTCGTTGAGCAATATCGCAATGTCTGCAGCCGTGCGGTCCGAGCCACCGCGCTCGTATGTGGTTTCAAGCCCGTCGACAGTCCTGCCGATAAAGCCTCCCATCGACACCACGTCGCTATGCTCCACTAGATCGACCAAGTGATCGGCGTGCTGTTTTGACTCGTTTATCATAAAGTTGGCGGCTTCAAAGTTGTCGTCGGTTATTATTGGCCATTTTTCGATCGGGACATGTGATGACTTGATCTCTGCCGCCTGCATCACGTAATCCATAAGGTACGACATCGTCACTTCACCGCTGTACGCAAGAGTCCTTGACCGTATAACGTCAACAAAGCGCTTGTTCTCTGCTGCCTGCTTTAGCGAAATTATCACCTGCCGGTAGAACTTGTCAAGAGTGTCCAGAAACTCTTGCCGGCGGCTTTCCTGCACGTATTTGCTTGCTATCTTCTCATAGACTTCTCTCAGGACTTCTATCTCGACAGGTGTTGAGGCGGCGTAGCTCCTTCCCACCTGTATCGCCACGTCGGTCATGGAGCTTACCTTGCCGTTGTACTCGATTAGAGGCGCGGAAAAGACCGTGACCACTTTGGATTCTTGCTGCAGCTGCTTTATCCGGTCGATAATCTGGGGGATCAAGTTCCCGTCCACCCCGAGGGCGCTGCCGCCGAACTTGGCGACCGTGATAGAAGTCATCGTTGTCTCGTGGGCTAGTTCATCAAGATCCCTATATTAAAGATGGGGCAATCGCAGAACGGCATCTCATAAATACCGCATGATCAATAGTATGGGGAATTGAGCGACGACACCTGTATCCGGTGTGGAGGCACGATGGTTCACATTGGCTTCAAGATTTACCGGTGCCAGCAGTGTGACCACGAGGAAAAGCCGGAAGACCTGATGTAGCTAGCGATGATGGACGACTCTTACCGCGCCGTCGTTTGCAGTGACGATCACTCTATCAAACTCATAGTCGTCGCCTTCTGGCGACACCAAGACTCCGGAAAACGGCCCCATGTCTCCAATAGGCTGTACGGGATTGTTGTCTCCAAATTGCACTGTCACGTTTCGCAGGGTTTCAAAGCTGTTGTTGCTGATCTGGGCGGAAACAACCTGCACCGTCCCTATTGCCTCGCCCCTTTCGTGGAGGGCCACATGCAGACCGGCTCTTGACACGAAAAAGCTGATCATGATGATTCCAAGAATTGCAAAACCGATGAATATTATCCTGCGAATCCCGCGTGCGCCGATCCGTCCTTTGCCTCTACTGTACCCTTGACGTTCGCGGTCGTATCCTCTTTCCTCATCATCCCATCTGCCCAACTTGTCTGTTATATCGGCACACTAACCAAAAAGCCTTGCTCAATCCCCAATCTTGATCACGTGTAATTGTAGACTATTCTCACCCTCCCCTTCTCCAAGGATGCATGTCGCGGTGAAGGATGAATGTCAGTATGGGAGGACGTACCCAACAGCATTTCTGTCCGATCGATTCTTTTGAACTTTTGTCCGAATGCCAGAATTTGTCCCATGGTACATTGCAATTAGATAAATATCTGAATATCCTATCTATAGGCAGAATGACGGAGGATACGGCAGAGGAGAGGTTTTTCCGCGAAAGTTATGCCCAGCAACTTCAAAAGATAGGCCACGACCCAGACCTTGAGGAGGAGAGAAAAAAGGTGAAGCAGCAGGCGATGAAGACGCCGGGGAGACGGGGAGAGCAGATCAAGCATGAAGAGATCGATAAAGAGATCGTGCGGCGCTACCGGTTGAAGCAGAAGAAACAGCTATGAGATTGCTTGTCCAGCATTTATATTGAAGACAGGCAAAGGTAAGCTTGACTAATGTCATACGGCGAAAGACGTTTTGGAGGAGGCGGCCGCTTCGGTGGCGGTAACTTTGGTCCAAAGCCTGTAGAAACAGGAAAAGAATACGACGTGCAAATCACCGAGACGAGCAGACAGGGCGACGGCGTTGCCAGGGTACAGGGATTTGTTATCTTTGTAAAGGGCGGCAAAC
>JBDZWB010000017.1:0-14589 GCA_040255975.1 Nitrosopumilales archaeon | reverse complement strand
CCAAGTATCGGCTCTAGCAAAACCGGGTCTGCAATGAGCATCGAGCCAAGCATTGCCCTCCTTGTAGCGGGCATCAGCTGCGCAAGACCTCTGTGCGCCGGGTCCTCGTGTGGCACAAAGTGGTGCAGTACAAACTTTACTCCCCTGACAGCTTCGTGAGCTATCGGGCCGTTCTTGATTACGTCGTCAAAGCCTGATCTGATAGAGTCCATCGATTCCTGCAGGAACTGGACACCTTTTGTCTCGTCTATCAGCATGTTGCCGCTGATGTCGATCGCAGAGACGCTCCTTGCCTCGTCTGCGCTCCATCCTTTGTCCCTCAGGATCTTGGCCATTTCTTTCTTGTCCATGTCCTCCTTTATCTTGCCAGTCCTGATCATGTCAAGGATGTCGTCTGGCAGGGGCTCGACGCGGAGGAATATCTTGTTGTGCTTGTTGGGCGACTTGCTCATTATCGGTCCCGCCTTTGCGCGGATGGTTTCCCTGTAGTTGATGAGCGGTTGGGTAGTGACAATGTCAAGGCCGGCTTCCTGCAGAAGTGAAGTGGCAATCTCCAAGTGGAGGACGCCCATGCCTGCCATCAGGGTTTCGCCGGTTTCTTCGTTAATCTTGACAATGAGGTTGGGATCCTCGACCGTGATCCTGCGCAGCGCCTCTACGAGCTTGGGCAGGTCCTTGGGATGCTTTGGCTCGACTGCAATGGTGACCACGGGCTCTGACACGTACTTGATCGATTCGAATGGCTGGGCGCCCTTGACGGTAGATATCGTCTCGCCTGCGACTGCATAGTCGAGGCCGAGCAGCGCCGGGATGTTGCCGGCCGGAAGAACGCTTACAATCTCCCTGGTGTTGCCTATGTAGATGTTGACCGACTGCACCCTGCCGGTCCTCTTTGCATCAACAAGGTATACTTCGTCACCGTCCTTTATCGTGCCAGAGTAAAGCCTGCCTGTCGCCACCCTGCCGGCCTGCGGGTCGACGTTGATGGTGGTAACCATCATGAGCGCAGGACCCTTTTCGTCGCATGCAAGAAGCGCCTTGCCGGTGTCAGAGTTGAGGTCGCCTGGCCAGATTTTTGGAATCCTGTACTTTTGGGCGACGTGTGGTGGAGGGTGGTGTTCTACCACCATGCCAAGCACCGCGTCTGAAAGAGGCGATCTCTGCGAAAGCGCCTTGATAAGCTCGGGATCATTCTTTGTATAAGCGTCATAGACATCCTTGAAGTTGATTTTCGTCTTTTGCGCCATCTTGAAGTTAAAGCCCCAGCGGTCCTTTGCAGAGCCAAATGCGACGCTGTTGCCCTGTATGCTGACCTTCCACTTTTCCTTGACTTCCGGCTCTGCGTAAATGTCGACGAGCTGGTTAAAGTGGTTGATGATGTTCATGAGCCACTTTTGCATCTCGTCTGGGCCGAGTTTCAGCTCCTTGACGAGCCTGTCTATCTTGTTAATGTAAAGCACGGGCCTTACGCGCTCTTCAAGCGCCTGCCTGGTGACAGTCTCTGTCTGGGTCATGATGCCCTCCACAGAGTCCGACACTACGACCACGCCGTCGATCGCGCGCAGTGCGCGGGTCACCCTGCCGGTAAAGTCGATGTGGCCAGGAGTATCGATCATGTTGATGACGTATTCCTTGCCGTCCATTTCGTAGAATAGCGTGACGTTTGCGCCCCTGATTGTCATCTGGCGGTTTTGCTCGAGCTTCATAGAGTCGAGGGCCAGCGCCTGTCCTGCCACTGACGGGGAAATGATGCCCGACGCAGCTAGCAGGCTGTCACTCATGGTCGTCTTGCCGTGGTCTACGTGGGCAATGACGCCAAAGTTTCGTATCTGATCCTTGTTACCAATTATCCTCAATATGTCTTGGGTTGACTTGAACTTCGGCATGCTTCAATCGAAAAAAGTTTTGCGCAGGACTATTAAATGTTCGGTTCTTTTTTGACCAAAGAAAAAAGAGGGTTTTGCCTCTTGTTATGGCGATGGTGCCGGCCTTGGCAGTTCGCGAGCTGGTATCGCGGGAACAGGGATGCTGATGCACGGAACCTTTTCCAGGGCGACTGCCGCTGTGTCAGAAGCGCCGTACTCCCAGATCGTCCCAAAGCCGTCCGTATGCTTTGGATATACCCTGAGCTCTATGCTGAACGAGCACTTGTCGTGGGGTCCGAGCATTTCATCAAATGTCTTTGAACTGGACTGTTTCGCGTTTGCAGAGTTGAGCGGGCTTGGAATTGGTGGTATGCCTGCAGGCGCATTCGTAGTGCCTGTCTCAAGCGTCACGTTCGGACCGTTGAGCCCTCTGTGGTACCACAGGTGATAGCTGCTCATGAAGCCATTGACGTGGAAGGCATACATGCCGGCAGAAAAGTTGTCCGTTCCACACCCTGCAATGAACTGGCATTCTGCAGTTGATGGCACGCCGTTCCTGCGAAAGTCCACGATGTCGCCGTAGCACTTGATGTTGTCAACGTGGAACATGTGCGTCAGCGCGGCAAAGTTCACGGCTACCGTGTTTTCTTCGTCGATCCAGTGCCTGTATGTGAATGGTTTGGCCATGTCAGCTCCCGGTGCTCCATTTGGTTTGAGCCTGTTGCCAGCTGCGTCAAAAATTTCTACGACGACAAGGTGCTTGGCGTTGTCGTGGGCAGTCGTATTCCACGTCTGGTGGTACTGGAACCAGAGCCATCCAAGCGGCGCGTCAGCTTCGTACGGTATCAAATACAGCGCGCTTGTTCCGTTGGACGCCACTACCGGGCCGAGCGTGACTGCCTCTGTCTTGATCTGGCCGCCAACGTTGATCCAGCGCCTCCATGCCACCGGGCTTGTAAGCGGCTGTGGAACCGCGCCTGACTCTGGGTCTCCGTTAGAGTTTGCCTTGACAACGCTGACCCTGTAGTACTTTGCTCCGAGCGCCTTGAGTCCCTCGCTGAACTTGAGCCTAAAATGAAGCGTCTTGCCCCACGGCTGGCCAATGTTCGTAAGGCCGTCGGCAGGATTTGCACTTGATACGCCAAACTCTGAATCCTGCGTCGGGCTGGCAAGCCTCCAACTCGGCGTAGAGCCAATGTTTTCCAGCATGACAAAGTCGCCTCCTGGGTTTATGCCCCCTTCTGGTTGGCATGCAAGCCCCTTCCATGTGCGCAGATGAGCGTCGTCTGAGGCCTTGAAATACTCGTTTGTGGTAGAGCCGTCGTAAATGTAGACCCACTGGTTCTCCTGCCACTGCCTTACCTTGTAGTAATACGTCGTCCTGCAGCCGCTTTTTGTCAGTCCTTTGAAGTAGCAGAGGCTGAATTCGCCGTCTTCGTTGACTGGGGTTTCGCCCACCTTTCTTGAGCTGCATGTGCAGAATATCGGGTAAAGGTAGTCGCGCGCATTGATGTATTCAAGCCTATTTTCGGGCGGCATTGCGGAAAGTGCTTGGTAATCCTCTACAAGCCTCTGCGGCATGTTGCCAAGCGGCATTTTGAGTGCACTTGCCTGAACCAGCTTGACCGTTTTTGCGATCTCTCTTCCAAATGGAGCCGGGTCGGGTCCGGGTATCGGGCCGATCGGGCCCTCTGGATCTATTGGAGGTATCGGAGGAATCTTTTCAAGCCATTCCCTGAGCCTGTCCAATAAATCGTCTATGTCAAATGGCCGGATTGTACAGCAGCATTTTTTTTCGTAAACTTCAACGACTGCATTGCAGACAGGCGCGCAAAGGGGGAAAAGTTCGGGGAATTTTGGATGGATTAGGTCAGAGACATCCTGCACAATCTTTGACATAGAGCTGCTAGCCACAGCAGAACTTGCTGCGAGCTTTTTCGTCGTTGCAAGTGTAATGATTGGTGGAAAGATGAAACGACACTTGTGGACATCACCATGGACGCATGCTATCGGCAGAATCCAGTCGCGCCATTTTGGATTGATCTCAATAACACCAGTGCCTGCCCATTCGCGGATCTTTTCTTTTGGTCTAAATGTAAACAGCATCTCCTTTTTGACTTCGCCCTCGCCGATGTCGGGTCCAAAGCCATAGCTGATACCCTCCCTCACATTGCGGGCCAATTCGGAAAGGCTGATTTTATTGCCTTCAAGAGACTGTAGCTTTCTGATCGCGGTTATGCCGCCCTTTGTTTCTACTGAAAACAGGGCCACCTTTGGCTGCGAATCTTGTGCCATGCTTTCCAAGAACCGGATTTGCAGAGTTTTATCCTGATTGCTGTCGGATCTTCTTTCCATGCATGTCGAGATAAAGTGTCCATTATAAAAGAATTCTTTGTATGATTTTCGCCTATATGGGATTATTATAGAGTTATACCACACAAGGCTTATAATAAGCCCGTTGTCCCGCATGAAGGTGATTGCTTTTATGGCAAATGTTTGCAGCTCTTCAAAAGATGATTTAATAGTGACAAAAATCGGTTGAAAGTGAGTCATGGAGATAACGCTGGGCCATACGCCGGACGCGGACGACGCGTTCATGTTTTATGGGATTGCGTCTGGCAATGTAAAGTCCGACTTTACAGTAAAGCACGTCATACAGGACATTGAAACGCTCAATCGACGGGCGCTAAAGCACGAGCTGGACGTGACTGCGGTCTCGGCTCACGCCTATGCCTATCTGGAGGACTATGTCATTTTGAAAAGTGGTGGCAGCTTTGGGCTAAACTACGGTCCAATAGTCATCACAAAAAAAGACAACAGGTTTACTCCGGAGCAGCTGCAAAAATCCACAATAGCAATCCCTGGCAGGATGACCTCTGCCAACCTCTTGCTCAAGCTGGCAATCGGCAGGTTCGAGGAAAAAGAAATGTCCTTTGAATCTATACCGGACGCAGTCGCGACAGGCAAGGTCGACGCCGGGCTGGTTATCCATGAGGCACAGATAACTTTTGACAAGACCAAGTTTGCCGCCGCATTTGACCTTGGCAGGTGGTGGACTGATAACATGGGCGGCCTGCCAGTGCCGCTTGGCATCAACGTTGCAAGCACGAGGACAATGAGCAGCAAACAGATAGAGGAGTTTAGCGACGTCTTTACAAGGTCGGTGAAATACGGCCTCGACAACGTCGACGCTGCCGTCGATTACGCAATGCAGTACGGGCGGGGCCAGCCAAAGGAAACGATTACAAAATTCGTGAAAATGTACGTCAACAACCTGACTGTCGACATGGGCCGCGACGGAAAAAGGGCGATTGAAAAAATGTTTGAAATGGCCAAAGAGCGCAAGATACTGGATTCTGACGTTGCAGTAAGAGTGGTCTAGTCGAACCGGCGTATTATGTTAAAGAACGTGTCGCGCTGGGCCGGCTCGCGCTTGATCTCTTTTATCAAACTGGCCAACTCCTGAGTCGACGTGCCTGTCTCCTTGCCTGCAGCCTTGAATATCTCTTCAGAGAATGCAGTGCCAACCATGTCGTTCCCTCCATAAGATAGCGCCACCTGTGCCACCTTTTTGCCAAGCGCCACCCAATACACTGAAACATTATTCAGCACGTTTGCAAGCAGCAAGCGCGACACAGCAATGACTCGAAGGTCGTATGTCGACGGGCTTTCCGCGGTAACCAGCCCTTTTTGCTCCAGCTCGGTGTTTTCAAGGCTGAATTTCAGCGGGATGAATGTAGTAAAGCCCTTTGTCTTTTTGTGAAGATCCCTTATCTTTAACACGTGGTCGACGATGTGCTCCGGCTTTTCGATGTGGCCAAAGAGCATCGTGCAGTTGCTCTTCAAGCCAAGTTCGTGCGCCTGGCGCGCAGTGTCGAGCCACTCTTCGCCCGAGCACTTGCCGATCACGATTTTCCTGTGGACATCGGGATGAAAGATTTCCGCGCCTCCTCCTGGCAGCGAGTCAAGCCCAGCGGCCTTGAGGCGCGAGAGCACTTCCTTCACCGAGTTTCTCGTCAGCCGGGCAATAAAGAAAATCTCTGCCGGAGTGAACGCCTTTATCGTAACTTTTGGGAACTCTGCCTTGATCGCCTGCATCATCTTTTCGTAATAGTCAAGCCCCAGCTTTGGATGGAATCCTCCGACGATGTGAAGCTCGGTGGCGCCCATCTGCTCAATCGCGATCTTTGACCGTGCCACTATCTGATCAGTCGACAGCGTATAGGCGTCGTTTTCATTGCCCTTTCGATAAAATGCACACAGCGGGCAGCTGGCCGCGCACACGTTGGTGTAATTCAGGTAATAAGATGCTACAAACGTGACGGTGTTGCCGCAGAGCCTGCTCCTTATCTTGTCTGCAGCCGCGCCAAGTAGGAAGAGGTTCTCTTCGTTCATCAGCTGCACCCCGTCGCTGTACGAAAGCTCCTCGCCTGCAAGCGCCTTCTCAAGCGCCGGAGTCCCGCCCGCGACGGTATCGCTCTTTTGCAACTATGACTGTCTGCGCCAGAGTCGGTTATAAATTGTTGTCAATCCAGCAGCTGTATCGCAATGACCGTCGATGCTCCTCTGATCATGCCAGCCAGCCTCGCCTGCAGGCCGTACTTTTTCTTGCGGAGCTGTATCGCCCGCTCGGCTTCAGTCCCTTCTGAAAACCTTGCCTTTCCTTCCATCCACTCTCCTTTGGGCTCTCCCCTAAAGCCGCTTGGCATTATGCGGACAGCCGGGTTGTTGCGCAGGCGCTTGACCTTTCCCGTGTCTTCAGTAGTCACGACATAAACCAGGTCGTTATCGATCATGAACCACACCGGGGTGCTGACGGGATGACCGTTCTTCCTGTACGTCTCTAGGTTGATGTACTTGTGCTTTGAGAGCTCGGCAAGTTTGTCTGCAGCCACAGGCAAGTGATCACATGCTTGTTTCTTAAGGTTGTCGCATAGAACGAATAAATACCATTGACTGCCCCACAACCGCGTTAACACTTGCAAAACAGGCTGCTCACCGATTTTCTAAAGAAATCTGACATAAGCGACGTGCTTGACAGCGCCCTTGCGGGCCGCCGGCTCGGCCTGAACGACTGCATCAGGCTGATGAAGTCGGACGACGTCTACTCGATGGGCCTCGTTGCAAACGCCCTCAGGCAGCGGCTGTTTGGTGACACCATCACCTACATCAACAACATCATACTCAACTACACTAACGTCTGCGTCACGTACTGCAAGTTCTGCGCGTTCTACCGCCCGCCGGGACACGAAGAGTCGTACACTGTGCCAATAGAGGACATCGTCAAGCGCGTGGCAATGTCGAGAGAGATGTTTGGCATCACACAAGTACTGATACAGGGAGGACACAACCCGAACTTGAAGTTAGAATACTATGAAGACGCGTTCAGGGCGATCAAGCAAAAGTGCCCCGAGGTAGGGATAAACGGCCTGTCACCTTCGGAGGTCGACATGATAGCTAACGTCGAGCACAGCAGCACAAAGGAAGTGCTCGCAAGGCTAAAGGCAGCTGGCATGGACACGTTTGCCGGTGGCGGGGCCGAGATTCTGGAAGACAGGGTAAAGCAGGAGATAAGCCCACTCAAGATAAAGAGCCACGAGTGGCTTCGCATAATGGAAGAGGCACACCAGCTTGGCTTCAAGTCGGTTGCAACAATGATGTACGGCACGGTCGATACGGAAGAGGAGCGTGCAAGGCACATCATGAAGATAGCACAGCTGCAGGAAAAGACCGGCGGTTTTCTTGTCTTTATTCCGTGGAGCTTTGAGCCAAACAAGACAGAGATCCAGTCAGAAGGCAAGATCAAGTATCCTGCCGGCGGGCTGTCGTTGTTGAAAATGATCGCGATTGCAAGGATAATGTACTATGGCCTCATTGATCACCTTCAGTCGTCTTGGCTGACAAACGGCATCGGCATGGCGCAGCTCGCCCTCAACCACGGAGCAGACGACTTTGGCGGCACGCTCATCGGTGAGGAAGTGGTGAGCGCGACTGGCGCCCGGTCGACAGAACTGACGTCAGACAGGATAATTGCCGCAATAAAGCAGGCAGGCTTTAGGGCTGCCGAGCGCGACAACTCCTACAAGATCATAAAGTACCATTAAAGTACTCGCGCCACTTTCTGTCCACAAGCGCTTTTGTCTCTTCGTCAACCACCGCGAGCTCTTGGATTTCGCGCATGTAGCCTTCCTCTCTGGTCTTTGTCGTGGCGTCGATGCCGAGCTTTGACCCGAGATTGACAAGCGGCGAAGCGGGGTCTAGCGTGTCTGTTGGTGTGTTGTTGATGATGACAGTGTCGCGCGCCGGGTCCGCCCGCGTGGTCACCGCCCATATCACGTCGTTCATGTCGTGCACGTTGACGTCGTGATCGACTACGATGAACATCTTTGTCAGCGCCAGCTGCCCCATTCCCCACAGGCCCATCATGACCTTTTTCGCCTGCCCTGGATACTGTTTTTTTATCGACATTATCGCAAGCCCCTGGAACCATCCTGCGGCAGGCATCGAGAAATCGACCACTTCTGGATGGAACATTTGTATGAGTGGCAAGAACGACCGTTCGATCACCTTGCCGATAAATGCATCTTCTAGGATCGGCTTGCCGACCACCGTCGTGAGGTAGATGGGGTTGCTGCGCCTCATGATGCCTGTAAGCGTGAACGTGGGAAACGGCTCTGCCGGAGTGTAGTAGCCGGTGTGGTCTCCAAACGGCCCCTCCATCCTCATGTCGTTTGGATCGACATGGCCTTCCAGCACGATTTCTGAATTTGCAGGCACTTCAAGGTCGACCGTCCTGCATTTTACCAGCTTTACCCCTTTCTTCCGGGTAATGCCGGAGAAAAGATACTTGTCCATGCCTTCAGGCACTGGCGCAACTGCGCTAAAGACTGTCGCCGGGTCCGCCCCGATCACTATCGCCACTTCGATCTTTTTGCCTTGTTCCTTTAGCATCTTGTAGTGCTGGGCGCCGCGCTTGTGCGTCTGCCAGTGCATTATCGCATGCTTGTCATCAATGACCTGGATGCGGTAGACGCCGAGATTGCGGATCTCTGTCTCCGGATGCCTTGTCACTGTCAGACCGAAAGTGATGAATCTGCCGGCGTCGCCTGCAAAAGATTTCAGGACTGGCATAGAATTGAGCGAAGCCTTGTCGGTTTCAACTACCTCGCTGACCGGCCCGCTATCGACGTACTTGGGGCCATACTCGCTTATCTCCGACAGCTTTGGCAGCATCTTTAACTTGTTGAGCATACCTGTCGGCATCTTCATCTTTGTCAATTCCGTAATGCGCCTGCCGATTTCAGTGAAATCCTGCGTTTCAAGAGCGATTTCAAGCCTCTTCATGCTGCCAAACGCGTTGCCAAGGACCTGCATGCCCGTGCCCTCTACGTTCTCGAATAGAACTGCCGGCCCGTCAGAATACATCAGCCGGCGCATAATCTCGGCTATTTCCAAATTTGGGCTTACTTTTGACTTGACCCTCTTGAGCTGTCCGGCCTGATCAAGGGCGTCAATGTATTCGCCGAGGCTTTCAAAGGGCATATGCCAGCTTCACTAGCCATGAAAAATATACCTTTGCATTGTTTCATAATCAGTAAATAGTCTTTGATGCCACGAGAGGCATGTCAGAAAGTAGAGAATACGAGGAAGGAGCTCCGGGTACTGAAAAAGGGAAAAGGGAAGACCCGACAAAAGAATACCGGGAAAAAGAGCCCATGACCCCTGCCAAAATACAGGAGCACGAGCCGACAGCCGTCAAGCGCGAAATGACTGAAGAAATAGTCGAGAAGGGTCAGGAAGGTGGAAATCCTGAAGAGGCTCGCGAGATTGCAAGGACAAAGGGCATGGCAAAGGGAACAGCAGGCGCTGCAGAAACTGGCGATCAGACCGAACAAGGCGCTGCTGGTTCTAACAAGTAAGCCGCCCTCCTTTATTTTTCAGCCATGACTGCCAAGAAATTTCCAGAAGTACCAAAAGAAGCAATAGTCAAGCCAGAGGACGAAAAGCCCGCCAAGACTGAGCTTAGACCGGAAGAAGTTGAGCGCAAGGACGAAGTCGAGCAGAAAGAGCTGCACGCGGTCGATCACGACATGGATGGCGACGGAAGCCCTGACACATAGTAAAAAATATGATATGTTCACTTTACTAGCATGCAGGAGTTTGCCAAACAGGAAGACATTGGCAGAACGCTTGCATCTGAAAAATTTCAAAACAACACTGATGGATTCTGGTTTTCAATCCGACAAGACATTGTGCTAAGCCCTTTTGACTTTGTCACGGTCAAGAATGTTTTTGACACTGCGACTGTCGGGATTGTAAAAGAGCTCAGGGCGCTTGATGAAGCAGGCGCTGCAGCACGGGTGGCCACAATGGCAAACACCGGCATCGAAAGCAAGCTTGATGGAGGCAAGAAGAACATCCCGGTAAGCATGCCTGTTGGGGCAAACAAACCCGTCCGGTTTGCGACTGAAAAAGAAGTGATGTTTGCCCTCGGGATACCTGAGATGGAGAACCCAGTCCCAGCCGGTGTAATAGAGATGACAAACGGCCTCCGCGTGCCTGTGTCACTTGACATCTCTTACCTGTTTGGGCCGGACACGGCGCACGTGAATGCCGCGGGCATTTCGGGCAACCTGAAAACCTCTTACCTCTTCTTCCTGCTCCAGTCTGTGTACCAGCATCTCGAAAAAAAGGGCGACATGGCGATAATAGTATTCAACACAAAGGAAGATGATCTCCTCCATATCGATAAAAAAAGAAGGGCGAAAAAGACGACAAAAAAGATGTTTGACCTTCTTGATCTAGATCTCGAGCCGTTTGACAACGTGACTTACTTTTTGCCAAGGGGAAGCGATGGTCAACCCAATTCGGCGTTTGTTCCCAAAGGCGCCAAGACGTATTCGTACCAGCTTGAAGATGTGTACGACAGGCTCGACCTCCTGTTTTCGGGCGCCAACGATGACGGCAGCATCTCTTCTATGCTGAACCACATTTACGAGGCTTGGCCTCTTGGTCATGAAGGCAAGCGGGTAAGGACGTGGACCGATCTTCTCGAATTCAGAGGGTATCCTCAAGAGGTAGTCGCGCACAAGTCCACCCTGCTCCGCTTTCTTGGACATGTCCAGCGGTTTCGCAAGTCGCCGCTGTTCATAGACCGGAAAAAGCGGAGCACGTACATCGGCAAGGAGATCGGCAGGATCAAGCCCGGCGACGTTTTCGTGATAGACATCGCCATGATCCCAACGGTGGAGGAACAGGGATTTGTCGTGGGCGACGTCATGAAGAGCATTGACGAGCTGTACGCCGCAAGGCCAGCCGGCGGCAACAAGCCGCATCACATCCTGATATTCATTGACGAAATAAACCGCTTTGTTCCGCGGCCTGCCGGCCAAGTGACTACTGCAGTGGCCGATCAGATAATGAGGACGGTGATCACCGGCAGGTCAAGGGGGACAATCCTGTTCTCTGCACAGCAGTTCAAGAGCACGGTGGATCCTGCGCTTCATGAAGGCACAGGGATGCACATAATGGCCAAGCTTGGGCGGTCGGAACTTGCCGCCACACCATACTCCATGCTCGATAAAAGCACGAAAATGAACATTGTCCGGCTAAACCGGGGCGAGCTCGTCATGGTTCACCCAGCCTTCAGGCACCCTGTAAAGATCGTGTTTCCAAAAGCGCCTTTCAAGGGCTAGCGGCCTTGCAGGAACTTGCTGGTGTTCTGGCGCACAAGCGGGATTATCTTTTTCATAATCACGTCATGGATGTTCTCTGCGTCGACTTCAAAGGACAGCAAGAGTACGTAGGACAACCTGCTGTTCTCGTCGGCTATTGGTATTGTAGCCCTTATCAGCTTGGCATAGTGGGACATTGCATAGTTGATCTTGCCAAGCAGGTATTCCCACCTGAGGCGGGTGTACTGGCGGGTGGCGGCGGTAATGGCATACTGCGCTCTCTCCTCGGGAGTCAGGATCGGTTTTAGACCCTTCCTCTCGGCGGTTGCCACGAGCTTGCCGTCCTCGTCGGCAATGCCTGCAAACCTGATAGACTTGTCAAGCGTAATCACCATGTCGCAAAACTCTTGGAAAAATGACTCCATTCAACCTCTCTCCATGGACTGGGTATATTTGATTTTCGTGCACAAGCAAATACTTATATGAGTTACAGGAACGATTCTGTCTGATTTGTCTGGTCAGGAAATCGTGACGCTGGAAGACCGCAAGAACTCGCTTTTGAACAGGCGCGAGGTAAAGGCGCTGTTCAGAGGGGCCGCCGGCAAGATCAAGAAGACCGAAGCGGCAGAAAAGATTGCGAGCCAGCTCAATGTCGATAAAAAGCAGGTTATCCCTGTTAATCTCGTATGTGAAACCGGCATGACTGATGTCCGCGCCATCTTTTACGTATATGACGACGAAAAAGAGGCTGCAAAGCAGCTGCCACGCTACAGGTTGCTGAGGACAATGCCAAAGGAAGAGCGCAAAAAGATACTCGATGAAGAAAAGGCAGCAAAGCTCAAGGCCAAGCAGGAGGCAGCTGCTTCGAAGGGTTCAGCTGGAGGTGCCAAGAAGTAATGGCGGACAAGAAGGCGCCAGCAAAGGGCGAAGTTGCAGTATACAAGTTCTACAAGGTTTCGGGCGACAAGGTTACTAGGAGCAAGCGCGACTGCCCACGCTGCGGCAAGGGAACGTTCATGGCCGAGCACAAGGATAGGTTTACCTGCGGCAAGTGCGGCTTTACCGAGTTCACACACAAGGACACTGCCAAAAAGGGCAAAAAGTAAAAAACCTATTTCGCGATTTTCCTAATCTCTTTTTTGATTGTGCGCGCCACTGTTGGTGCCAGCACTGGGTAGAACGACTCGACGTAGCGCCTGCTCTTGGCGAGTCTATCAATGCTTGCAGTGCCTGCCACGCTAGCATAGCCTTGCAGGAATTCCCTCGTCACGGCCGCTGCCCTTTCCGTGTTGCGGCTGCCCTTTAGGCTCCAGCTGATAAACTGTGCAAGGTCCCACACGGGATCGCCGCCTTGAAACACAAACTGCTCAAGATCGGTGAAATAGAGACCATTGTCATTTGCAATGATATTCTTGGGCTTGACGTTGCCAAGCACGCCGCCTGTTCCATGGATCTTTGCGATCTGCGCACCGGCCTGACCGAGCAAACCGAGGTCGCCCTTCCCCATGAGATACGCCTTTATCACGTCGGCAAGCGTCGCGCCTTCAATAAACCTAGTCACCAAGATCTTTCTGTCGAGCACGACTGCCTCTATCGCCGGCGCTTGCAGGCCAAGGCTCCTGATGTGCCTGATCGCCTTGTATTCTGAGCCGAGCCTGATGAGGGGGTTGACCCTGAACCTCTTTACCGGTGATGTCCAGATGCTGAGAGCGGCCCATTTTGCGGCCTTTGTCTTGGCCAGCTCTTTGACAACAACCTTGCGTCCGTCTTCCAACACGTGCAGGACTGTCCTGCTGTTGACGTTGCCAAGGCGCCTTTTTCCGACCACTGAATAGCCAAGCTCTCCGAGCCAGTCCCTGCCGTTAACCACAAGCCTGCCTTCGGGCAGTCGCCAGAATGCACACTTTGGGCATGCCATAAATTCGGGCAAGTCAACGGCCTTGCTTCGCCGCCTGATTTTGGATTCGGCTTCAGTGACTGCAAGGTACATGATCCTTCTCCCTGCATAGGTGTGCACAAAATACGAGCTGAATTCCTGCAACCTTTTTGTCAGCTTGAGGCGCGTTCTTTTTTCCTCCACGAGGACGCGCTTGTCCGATACCTGCAGGAGGCCGTCCTGCCTTGCCACAAACAGCTCACTGTCTTCTGCGACAATGTCTGACAGCGCTCTCCGGTATCCTTCAAGCGCAAATTCCAGATTCCGCTTGTTAGCCGTGTATGTCCTTTGGTAGCTGTATGCCGCGCCAGGGTACAGCGACATCCTGCGTTTTATCTTTGAAAAGACCAAAAACTCCAGGGGGAAATTGATTTCAGTGCCAAGCACGCCGGCGGAACTGACAACATCCTGCACTTCTTCAAGGATGACGCGCCGCTTGTAGATCCGCTCAATCGCTGCGAAAACTTCTGCATGGGCAATAGGCTCATAAACATGCAGCAGCCTGCCGACGACAAACTCTCCAAGAAACCCGTTTTTTGCATCGCGCTCAAGCGCCTTTCTGTCGACTACAAGCACAGACAGCTTTGTTCCTTGCCTGATGTAATAGGCATACTTGACTACATAAGGATAGTTCTCAAGCACAACCAGGATGTCAATGTCGCTGTCGGGCCGGGCGTAGCCTGCCACTCTGGAACCATACAGGCATGCGGCCGCAACCGTGCGCCCCTTTGCGACTTGCATAATGCATTCCTTGATTACTTGCAGCTCTTGCGGCGAAACGCTAGACATATCCTGTCTTTTTCTTTCGCAGCCTGACGCTTTCAAATTCAGCTATCCTGTCTTTCACAACCTGTTCGACCTGCAGCCTTGCCATCGCTTCTATCGGAATCTTGATCACGTTTGCATCGATCGGCACCTTTGTAGTTGGCAGGCCTTTGTTCATCCACATCTTGATCACCTTGTCTTCAAGCTTGATGTCCCTAAATCCCTCCGGAAACCGGGTGGTGATGTGTCTTATCAGTGTGGGGTCGGACTTGAACACCGCACGCTCCTCAAGCAGCCTGCCGGCATCTGCATACGTCCCTTCAAAGAGAGTGCCGGACACTTCGTCGGA
>JBDZWB010000191.1:0-3705 GCA_040255975.1 Nitrosopumilales archaeon | reverse complement strand
TTCAAGTATAATGAAAAACAAGATCTATTTAGATTTAGTCCACAATTTCCTGATCCAGACTTTCCAGACAGAGTGACAATAGCTCGTTGCTGCGCTTCATTATCCAGCTTGGGAACTGCTCAAAAGTAAAGACGTACTGCTGCTGAAAGTTTGGCGGGATAAAGCCGCCGTGGGTAATTACCTGCACTACGACATATTGCTCATTGACCGTTGCGATCTCTTCTTCCGCGGAAGAGTCGATCTCCTCGATGGTATGCCGGTAGAGCACTACAGGCCGACCAGTCCTGCTGGCCATGATTGATGCCTTGCGCAGTCGCTCCCTCAGTCTGCTGAGGACCCAGCTGTCCAGGGTTACCTGTTCGTTGGTCAATCAGCGTATCGTCATAAAATATCTATTTACGATAATATGGCAAGAATTATTGACCTGGCGGATAATTCTTTTTACTTGTAAAGTAGGTGGCAATAATTTTGCATCCCTGCTCCCCTATACCAGTCAGTAAGAAAGGCGAATATTACATTATAGCAGCAAAATTGCGCGCCAACTAGTGAAAAAAATTATTCCACAGATATCCGAAATTCCCTGCCATCAATCTCGACTGTCTTGTAGTTGACGTTATCGAGTGGTTCTTTTGACAGATGGGCGCTCTTTACGCGTACGAGGTACGTCAGCTCATCCTTCAATGCAGCAAGGGCTGCATTCTCTTCTTCGTCAAGACCAGCGACGTACGCGCCATTGAGGATCTCAGTCGGGTTATACTGGCGTTCCTTGCGCAGCTGCTGCAGCTGTCTGGCCAGATCTCTCAGCAATCCTTTTGCAGTCAGATCCTTATCTCGGGTGGTAGAGATAAACACCACGAGATCATCTCTTTCTGACGACGAATATCCTTCCGTAGCCCTGTACGTAATGTCAATATCCGACGGCGACAACTCAACCGTCTTGCCATCGTAGGCAAGAGGATAGGTGCCGGACCTGAGTGAATCGAGGAGCGACATTTTATCGACATTTTCAAAAGCCTGCGCGACCTTGCCAATGTCGGCCTTGACCCTCGGTGCGACGTTCTTTCTCACAAGCGACACGGCAGCAGAGATCGGCATCTTGTTGTCAAGCAGCCCTGTTACCTTTTCCAGTTGAGAGCCGGTTGCAATTTCTATCAGCCGGTATTGGCCTGCGTTGAGCTGGTTCTTGAGTGCCTCAGAGACTCCTTCAATTTCAAGCGACTTTATATCCGGGCCACAGATCATGACCTCCTTTATCGGCCAACGCCTCTTGAGGCCAGCTAGGTTCCTTGCCGCATTGACAAGCGATACGACCTCCTTTATCATGTCAAAGGCCGACTCGACTTTGCTATCCACCAGCTTTTCGTCGCGCGGTGGCCAGTCTTCAAGCAGGACGCTCTTTTTTCTCCCGAAGCATGTCAGGTAGAGGTAGTCAGTTATGAAAGGGGAAAGTGGATGGAGCATAATATCAAGCTGCATCAGCACATGGCCAATGACTGAATACACTGCAAGGCGCCTATCCAGATTTTCTGAGCTGTCGTCCCATATGATGTTCCGGGTCAGTGGGACATAGGTCTGGCTCAGATGGTTGATTATGAATTCATCCATGGCCTTTGCACCTTCGTGGAAGCGGCAGCGAGCAAATGAATCCGTGACATGTTTTATCAGTCCCTGCATCTTGGACAGCAGCCATACTTCGGTTGGCCCAAGCAGGTTTTTGCTTGCAACCCATTCCAACGTGTGTTTGTTCTGGTCAAACTTGTCAAATTCGCTGTTCTGCTTAAAGTAGACGTGAAGGTTGTGGAGAGTGCTCAGTATCTGGTATGACCTTGTCTTCATCTCGTCTAGGCTGAAATTCAGCGATTCGATTGGCGACGACTTCCACATGAAATACAGCCGCACAAGGTCTACGGGGTTTTCTGACAAGAGCTTGCGTGCTTCCATCACGTTGCCTAGACTCTTGCTCATCTTGTTGCCCTTTTCGTCAAGCACGTGTCCTTGGAATAGAAAAGACTGGAAAGGCGCGATGCCCGCCTGGTTCATAATGACGTTTTCCATCAACAGGGTATACGCCCACCCCCTCGTCTGGTCGATGCCCTCCGTCAGAAAGGTTGCAGGTATCAGGTCGTTGTATTCTTCGTCGGTGAGCGACGCGTAGGGAGCTGCGCCGCTGTTGTGCCAAGTATCCAAGACGAACGGCTCGCGCTGCATCGCAGCGCCGCACTTGTCGCACTTGATCTTGATCCTGTCGATCCACGGCCGGTGCAGTTCAAAGTCCGGCCCGTCCGGAAGGTCTATTGCCTTTTTCACGATCTCTGCTCTTGAGAACAGAGCATCTTTGTGGCCGCATTTTCCACATGACCAAATCGGCAGAGGCGTCCCCCAGACCCGTTCTCGCGATATGCACCAAGGGTGCTGCTCTCTGATTATCTCTACGAACCTGTTCTTTGGTGGTTCGAAAAAGTACTCGACGTTCTGTGCAGCCTGCAGAGGCTTGTCGCCCAGCTTTTCAATAATGTAAAAGTATTCGCGCCGGGCAAGCCACACTACTTTGTGATGCGACCGCCAACATGTTGGATATTGATGCTTTATTTTTCCCAGCTTGACAGAAGCGCCGGCTTCCTTCATAGCCTGCGCGACCTTCATGTCGGCGTCTCTTACGAATAGGTCCTTGAACGCGCCGGCCTTTTCGGTGAAAATGACCCTGTCGTCTATAGGCACGAAAATAGGAACATCCCGCTTTGCCGCAATCTCAAAGTCCTCTTCTCCGTTTGCCGGCGAGAGGTGCACTAGGCCGCTACCAGTGGCAGTATCGACAAAATCCTCAGCAACAACGAAATGAATAGAACCTGTGACTGCCAGCTCGGCAAGCCCTGGTATCATGTGTAGGAGGGGATGGACATAGTGCTTGCCGTCAAGCTCGCTGCCCTTGATGGACTTTTCGACGGCATATTCTTCGACCCGCAGCTCCTTCATCAGTTCCTGCATTCTGTCCGCGCCGACTATCCAATGCTCGCCGTTGTTGGTACGCACATAGTTGTACTCGGCATTTGGGTTTACTCCCACCATTTCGTCGGTGACAATTGTAAACGGCATTGTGGTCCACACTATCAGGTATGCGTCTTCATCTGTCAGCTTAACCTTATAATAGAATGAAGGATCTTCGACCGTTTCATAGCCCTGATTCACTTCTGCGTTTGAAAGTGAGGTCTGGCACGACGGGCAGTAGGCCACCACTCGGAACCACTCTCTCAACACGCCACTTTCCCAAGCTTTTTTCATGTACTTCCATTCCCGCTCGATGTACGAGTCGCGAAAGGTCCAGTACGCCTTTTCATAGTTAAATGACATTCCCAGCAGTTTGTCTGCCGCGACCCACTTTTCGTTGTACGAATGGATTATCCTCTTGCAGGTTTCGACGATTTTTTCGACTCCAACTTTGTCTACATTTTCGGCCTTGCTGCCAGTCAATCCAAGTTCTTTTTCCGCCTGCAGCTCCACGGGCAATCCTTGCGTGTCCCAGCCGGCGCGGAAGATGACCTTCTTTTTTCGCAGTGTGTTAAAGCGATACCAGAGGTCCTTGATTATCCTACCCCTAAGATGGCCGGCGTGGGGTTCGCCGTTCATGGTAGGCGGGCCTTCGATGTAGCCTACCAGCTCCTTGCCGGCAAGCTCGTTTTCGAGATACGCCCTCAGATCCAGTTTATC
>JBDZWB010000190.1:0-3705 GCA_040255975.1 Nitrosopumilales archaeon | reverse complement strand
CAGTCGTCATGGGTACCGTACATCGAGAACATGTACAGCTTGTATTGGAGCGGATGGACGTCTCCAAGAAGGATGACTGAAATCTATGCAAGGATGGCAAGGAACTTTTCAGACAACGCCATAGCGGCCGTCCGGGTGGCAAACAACATGATGTTTGCAAACATGGAGGCGTCCAAGGCATCGATACAGTACGCCCGGGACAACATGAAAGAGCTAAACAAGATAGGAGTCAACGCCGTCAAGACATTTGAAGAGGCGTCAAGGAGCTATCATGAAAACATGAGGCCAGAAGAGAGGCGTCGTCTCTAGGTGGCATATGCCTCAGTCGGGGCCATGGTCGCCGATCCGGTGACAAACTCGATGTCTGGATCTTCGTTCAGCAGCCTGTCAAGGTCCTCTACGTAGATGTGGATGGCCTTGAACCGGATGGTCCTGTCTTCTTCAATCGAGCCCATGCGCTGGAACTTTTGGTATATCCACTCTTTTTTCTTATCCATATCTGTGCCTGCAGGATATACAATTTTTAGCATCACGCTCCCCTCCCAGTCGCTGTAAACTGTTTGATACTGGAGTATTGTCAAGAGCAGCTTTTGGTCGATCTTTGGAAATAGCGTTGACGCGTTGCGCAGAAAAGTTGCATAATCTTGCTTTAACGCTGAAGCATTGGCAGTTGGCCCGCTAGTCATGCTCAATGAGTGGGAATTATTTCTATTAACAGTTGCATTATGAAAAATCATCGACCGACAAAGTCTCAAAATCTGTCCAGATGTTGCTGCCCGTAAAGACAAAGACTTGGAAGTGCAGGTGCGGCGCGTATGTGAATCCGGTGGTTCCGACACGAGCTATGAGCTGGCCAGCCTTTACGGACTGACCGAATACTACGCTGGCGCTCTTGTGCGCCAGGTGGTCGTAGCGGGTATATTCTCCTCTTTCGTGTTGTATCACTATGAAGTTGCTGTCCTGCCAGTATTCAACGCCTGGACCGCCTGTGTACGAATCGTCTCTGACAAACGTGACCACGCCATCAGCCGCAGCAAGCACGGGCGTTCCAGCATCGACTATGAAATCGACCGCATTTTTCAGCCTTCCAACATGAGCCGGAGACGTTGTCCTGTCAATTTTTGGCGACGCATCTTTTGGTACCGGCAACACGTATCGATTGACCGCTTTCATATCGTATTTTGCACAAACAGGCTGATAAAAAGACCTGTCCAAAATTGCAGATCCAACTTTTTCCTATGTACAAAAAACAAGAAATAACTGCACATCCTGTTAAATGCAAGGCTGTCCTTCTTGCACCATGAGCCAAAATGATAAAGAAGATATACAACAGACCAGCACCCAGTGGGCAGAAATAATAGGTCAGCTCTTCGACAGGCTGACAGGCAAGGGAGCTTCTGTTACCTACACGTTTGACAATCTGATCATTGACATGCCGAGAGCTCAGGGGCCTGGAGGGCAGGACATGGGTAGTGCAAAATGGACCGTCAACGGCAAAGTGGTCATTACAGCCGAAGCACACAAGACAGGAGAACCGGCCGAGCAGAGAGCGTCCGTGTCGACTGCAGCATGACAATGTCGGCCAGAAGACACCTCCACATAGATTCGGGCGATCCTCTGAGCGACTGGCTAAGCAAGGCAATGCGCTCTGCATCGAACGGTACGCTTGAAATTGATATTGCAAATCAACCTGCCGTAAGGATTGGTATAGAAAATGGCAGGATCTCCGTCGATCTCTTGAGGCCCGACGTCTTTAGGATTCAAGAGGATGAAACAGGCTTGTTTGACAAACTGAAAACGGCAACAGAGTTTGGCCGCAAGCTGTCGGACAACGGAGTCACCATGTCGTTTCTCCGTAGAGGCAGGGAGGCTGTTCGCATCGGAAAGGATGCCCATCCGTCTTTTTCAAAGGTGATCACAAGGAGCAGTGACATCCAGATGACAAGCGTCAGAGAATTTGCCAAATTAAAGGGCGATCTGAAGGCAGACTAGCTACTCATACTTGTAGTTGCTCTCGACAAAGTTTCCTGTCTCATTGAGGTGGATAACTCCCTTTTCAACACTTGTAATCGATGACTTTGGTATGAGATACTTGTCGGGAGTTATGGGCCCATAGGTCACAACCAGCTTTTCCGGCTGGACTTGTGAAACGACGCCGACATCCTTGCCATCGCTTGTAAAAACCGGCTTGTTGACTAGAGCCTGCCAGTCCTCTATTATCATGATCTGATGGGTCGCTTATTCAATTTAACAATTTCATTTTGCATGGAAAAAGTTTGCTTTTAGCTAGTAAAATAGAGCCATGATAATTTCTAGCTGTCATTAACTACAATGTCATCCCAAGGCTGCCATGGTCTCGACATTATCAAACCGCAAGTTCGAGATTAAGGGGATGAAAAAGCGCGGATATCTCTGGGTCACACTTGGGTTATTTCTGATCAGCATTTCTGCGCATTGGGTATTTGCGTGGTTTGCATATGTCGAAGAGGCTAACGAGCATGCCCAGCCAATCCAGCTTTCAAGTTACCTTAACCAGACGATAAGAGACACAATGGAGAACTGGCAATCAGAATTCCTGCAACTGATATGGCAGGTGGCCGGCTTATCGATACTCTGGTATGTTGGCTCGCCCCAATCGAAGGAAGAGCATGACAGAACTGAGGAAAAGATCGACTTTATCATAAAAAAGCTGGATCCAGAAAACGCAAAAAAGATGCTTGAAGAATGGGACAAGAAATATCCAAAAAAGTGACCATTACAGTTCCTCGCCTGTCAGGGTGTTGGGTGAGACTTCCTTAGCGATCCCCGGTCTGATCTTGTTCTCTGCGGGGATTGGACTTGCCACTATTTACGGTATTTTTACTGGTGTCAAAAATAATTAAATAATTCGAGGTCATCTTTTTGGCCTTTGATCCCGTGGTCTGCTGTTCCTGTCAATCCTGGATGTCCTGAGAGTTTTCCTAAATGGGTTTTCCTTCCTCCTTCTTTCGCCCTTTGGTCTGCTGTGTTTTTTGATCTTGGCTTCACGTTTGCGCATCGTCTTCTTCCTTATCTTTTCGCCCTCTGGAACCCTTTTCTGGCTCGGCTTTATCACGGCCGACTCGGTCTGACCCGGAGCAAGTCCAAGTGATACGGCATCCAGCCTCAAGAGGCTCCCATGCGACGCCAGCCATTCTATCTTGCCGCTTATCGACTTTGCCATCTCTTCGTTGTCTGCCAATAGGTAGACCTTGTCAAGCCCGCTCCTCAACCCACGGATTGCGGCTTCCTCTATTTTTCGGATCGAGAGCTGGTTGTCCTCGGTGTCTTGGTTGCCGCCCTCTTCAGCCTCAAGCCTCACAAAACCGCACTTTATGCTTGGGAGCGCTGGATGCACGTTGATGTTCCATACGACATCGATCGGTCCTGCGCCATAGTCAACGCCATGTTCAATTTCGAAGCCTTTCTCTTCGCCTGCTTCTACCAGCCTGTCAAGGTTCTGAGCCATCTAGACCGCCTCTCCAGTTTGCACACTCTTGCGCTCATGTGCGCCAGAGATTCCTGTTTTTGAAACAAGGGTCGATGGCGTAAGGACTGTAACGTACTTGCGCAGCTGCAGCAAGCTCTTGTCCGGCATGGACTCTATTGCGTGCTTGACCTGACCTGTCAACGTTTCTGTCGGGACGACGAAAACGAGCTTGTCAATAAGGTTAAGCATAGCCCTTG
>JBDZWB010000189.1:0-3708 GCA_040255975.1 Nitrosopumilales archaeon | reverse complement strand
GAAATATACCATCTTGATAATAGTTGCGTATGCCCGAAGTCAGCAGGACATTCCATTCGGCAAAGGACACAAAGGTGGAGATGCACGAGATCAAGGACGGAATCTACAGGATTGCCGGCTTTGTTAAAGAATATGGTATCACTTTTAACCAGTTCCTTGTCAACGACGAGCAGCCAACGCTTATTCATACCGGACCGATTGGGATGTACGATCAGATTGAGCAAAAGGTAAAGGAGGTCATCCCGCTGGAAAGGCTCACCAACGTCGCGTTCCTGCACTTTGAGAGCGACGAGTGGGGCGGCATGGAGTTTCTAAAGGCTCCAAAGGCAAGGCTTGTCTGCAGCGACCTGAGCTCAAAGCTCAACCTTACAGGCTGGTACAACGTGCCTGCAGATCACGTGTCATTCTGGGACAACGAGACCTTGAGCACCGGCAGGCGCAGATTCAAATTCATAATGACCCCGCATGTACACCACTGGGACAGCATGATGATATTTGAAGAGACGACCAAGTCGCTGTTCCCATCAGACCTGTTCCTCCAGCCGGGCGATAACAAGCCCGTGACCTCGGACGACCTGTCGGAGGGCATGATAAACGTCTACCGCGGGGCCGGCATCTTTGCAAGCGAGCAGCCGGTAAGGCAGACCGTGCAGAGGCTTGCCAAGCTAAAGCCAGAGATGATCTATCCTATGCACGGCTCGTGCTTTGACGGATCGATGTTTCCAAAGTACGCCGACGCGCTGATGAAGAACGACTTTGCATATTCTGGAATGCTTTTGGGACAAAAAGTGGAAATCAGCTGATGGTGGATGTAAAAGTCAGGCCGATGCGGAAAGACGATCTGGAAGAAGCCGACAGGATCGTGAGGCTTGCATTTGGCACGTTCCTTGGCATGCCCGACCCGATGCAGTTCATGGGGGACTCGAGCTATGTGCACACGCGGTACAGGACAGATCCTGAGGCAGCGCTGACTGCCGAAATCGCTGGCAGAATAGTAGGATCCAACTTTGCGCTTGACTGGGGGAGCGTGGGCATCTTTGGGCCGCTGACGGTCCACCCGGACTACTGGGACAAGGGAGTGGCACGTGCCCTTCTTGACCACACGATGAAAATATTCGAACAATGGGGCACAAGGCACGCAGGGCTCTTTACGTTTGCTCAGAGCAGCAAGCACGTGCACCTCTATCAAAAATACGGCTTTTGGCCGAGGTACCTGACTGCGATCATGTCCAAGGAGGTGGGCAAGGTGGAAAACCCAAACCTCGAGGTTATCAACTATTCCGAACTGAATGCCGAAAAGCAAATGGAAATGGTTCAGGAATGCGCCCAGCTAACCGGCTCGATAATGGAAGGGCTCGATCTGAAAAAAGAGATAGTGTCCGTCGGGAGCCAAAAGCTTGGCGATACCCTTCTGCTGAAAGACGGCGGAAGGGCTGCGGCAATGGCGATATGCCACTGCGGGCCGGGAACCGAGGCTGGAAGCGGGACCTGCTACATAAAGTTCGGGGCGGTAATGCCCTCTCAAGATTCTGCAAGAGTTTTTGACAGCCTGCTGGACGCATGCGAGCGCTATGCCCGTTCGCAGAAAGCCACGCGCCTTGTGGGCGGCACCAACACCGGAAGGCACAGCGCCTATAGGAAAATGATCGATCGGGGGTTCCGCACCGACATGCAGGGAATCGCGATGCACAGGCCGAACGAGCCAGGCTACAACCGCGATGAAATATTCCTGATCGACGACTGGAGATAGGCCAGCGAATCTTGAAGGAAAAAGATGGGAGATTCGACCTGCTACTGGGCGGTCGAATTCGTTGCAGCTGCAGTTGCGTCTTGCTGTCCCGGCAAAACCACCAGCTGACCAGTCATTTGAGGCAAGTCATGTTTTGAGTAGTACTGGAATATGCCTTCTTCGTCTGCCGTGAAGGTTATTACTTGGCTTTCGCCTCCTGCCAAGTCAGCGTCGATGTTGTACGGCGCGCCGATGGTGAATGAATGCCTCTGCTCGGGAGCATCGTCAATGTCGTCTTCGCCTAGGTTGAAGAAGTGTATGGTCACAGTGTCACCCCTATTCACTACTATAGTCTGGAGGGAAAAGATCTCGATGTCGTCGGCATTGTCCAGATCGTCATCCACCTCATCATCAGATATGTAGAACGTCTTGTTCGTCGATGATGCCGGCCCGACTGTTGCAGTGGTTGTGTTTGTACCCGCGGTTGTAGTGTTTGCAGCAGTTGACGGCATTGCCGATGGGCTTGAATCATCGTCATCGTCATCGTCATCATCGTCGCCGCCAGTGCTGCTCGAAATGGTTGCCGTTGCAAGCTGCGGTCCGCTCGGGGTCTGGATCAGTACGGCTGACAGCACCCCTGTCCCTGCTACGACAGTTGCGCTGGTGGGCAGCGCAATGGCAATGATGGCAATTGCAAGTATTCTTGTTGTTTTCAATAAAATCGCCAATCCTGTTCTGAATACAAGGTAATTACGCGTATTTCCTTCTTGTTACAGATTCATGTATCATAATACCGTACTCTGGTTCTGCCGCATCGATGAATCATACCATCCTTCAAGAAATGGGTGACTCGATCAAAAATCTACAAAGACACCGTGCACTTTTCAAATCAAAACTGCGACTGTAGATAAATCAATGGATCGCGCTGGTGGCCACACTTGCCCATTCAAACGGATGGTGTCCATCACCGTGGCTTTCCCTCACCGCCCAAAAGTCGTATGAACCGGACTTTCGGTCGCCGGCATCGTTCAGCTCGGTGCTGCCAGTCACACCTACATACGAGTTGGCGGTCTGCACAAAGCTGTCCCTGAGCGGACCTGACTCGTGCCTGTCGAGCGCAAGAGCCGCCACCCACAGCGCGTCATAGGTCGCCTCGGCGTAGGACCTAGGCTCCCTGCCTATTTCTTCAGTGATCCTTTCTTCCAAGTCTTTGAAGTCTTCCGTCTCCTCAACCCCGTAGATCGGGTTCAAGAAGTTAGTTCTTATCGCAAATTCTGCCGCCTCGCCGTTTCTCACCACGCCCCCGACCTGGGCAGAGCCGTCGCTCCCATACCACCTCACGGCCCCTAGCTCCGGGTGCCTGTCCGCCTGGATCAAAATGGGCACTATCTCGTCAAACGCAACCATGTACACGCCGACCCTCTCGGCGCCATACTGCGCGGTTGCTTCTCCAACCTTCTCTGAAAGTGACCTCAGGTTCTGCTCCCAGACAATAAAGTTGATCCTGTGGAGGCTGGACGAAAAGTCGCCCACAAGCGGCTCGTACCCAACTCCGTCAACCACCGTGCCGCCGAGCCTCTTGAAATTCTCTGCCAGCAGCAGGTGCAGGTTGTTGCCAAATACGTCTGCCCTCCACATCGGAACGACCACGCGCACTCCGTCGTCCCACATCTGCCTTGCAAGCACTCTTGCCTGCTGCGTGTCGTCAGGCACAAGCCTGATCACGTTGTCGTCTGGTATTGCAAGGTCCGGCGCCGTGCTCCCTATGCTCACCACCAACACGTCGTTGTCGTCCGCGTATTGCCTTACCGCAGCGACTTCTGCACTTGTGACCGGGCCTATCACTATCCTTATCCCGCTAGACGCCAGCGCCTGCAGCTTTTCAAGCGCGACCCCTGGATCTGTCCTTGTATCCTCTATTACCAGCGCAATCCTCCTGTCCGATCCTGACGCGGCCAGCTCTTTGTTCACGTCTTCGA
>JBDZWB010000016.1:0-14728 GCA_040255975.1 Nitrosopumilales archaeon | reverse complement strand
CCTTATCTTGTTATCGCGGAGGTCGGTTCCATAAAGCGCTTCGTCGGCTTTTCTGGCGGCCTTTTCGATCTCGCTCTTTGTTTTTACTGGAGCCATGCTAGTTGATATATTTAGTAACTATAAAAAGATAATGCTTTTCGGCTGCCGAACTAGAACAGGTTATACAGTCTTGCAAGCGAGAGTTTCTCCGCAGCCGGTGCAGTCGCAAGTGTACCATCAACCTTTACTTCATAGGTTTCAGGGTCGATCTCTATCTTAGGTACAAGGTTGTTGTGGAGCATGTTGTGCTTGCCTATCTTGCGGCAATTCTTTACTGGCAGCAATTTTTTCTGCAGGCCGAGTTTCTTTCCTATGCCATTCTTGATTGCCAGCTTTGACGTGAATGTGAATGATATCGAATATTTCGTCCTGCCAAGCGCTCCGAACATCGGTCTGTAGTAGACAGGTTCAGGCGTTGGTATCGACGCATTCGGATCCCCCATGAGCGAATATGCGATAAACCCTCCCTTCACAACCATCTTGGGCTTGCTACCAAAGAACTGTGGCGTCCAGATCACTATGTCGGCAACCTTGCCCGGCTCAAGCGACCCAACATAATCAGAGATGCCATGTGTTATCGCCGGGTTGATGGTGAGCTTTGCAAGGAATCGCTTGACGCGCATGTTGTCGTTGTCTCCGCGCTCTCCTTTTAGGTGTCCAAAGACCTTTTTCATCTTGTCAGCGGTCTGCCATGCTCTTGTTGCCACCTCTCCCACTCTTCCCATCGCTTGGCTGTCGGAAGAATACATGCTAAGTGCTCCGATGTCGTGAAGTACGTCTTCTGCTGCTATAGTTTCTCTTCTTATCCTCGATTCTGCAAACGATACGTCTTCTTGGACAGATGGGTTCAAGTGGTGACATACCATCATCATATCAAGATGTTCTTCAATTGTATTAACTGTGAATGGTCGTGTCGGGTTTGTAGAAGAAGGTAGGATATTTTTTTCGCCAGCTATCTTCATAATGTCGGGTGCGTGTCCCCCACCCGCACCTTCTGTGTGATATGTGTGGATTGTCCTTCCAGCTATAGCATCGATAGTGTCGTCAACAAAGCCACATTCATTTAGCGTGTCAGTGTGGATCGCTACCTGTGTATCTGTCTTGTCTGCAACACGCAGCGCTGCGTCTATGGTCGCCGGAGTTGTACCCCAGTCCTCGTGTAGTTTCAGGCCACACGCGCCAGCCGCTATCTGCTCGATGAGCGACGGTTCTAGAGAATCATTGCCCTTGCCAAGAAAGCCAAAATTCAGAGGAAGCTCTTCTACAGCTTCGAGCATTCTGTGAATGTTCCATGGGCCTGGTGTACAGGTGGTTGCGTTGGTGCCGTCCGCTGGTCCGGTGCCGCCTCCTATCATTGTGGTAGTACCACTACAGATCGCTTCGATAGCCTGCTGAGGAGAGATGAAATGTATGTGCGTATCAATTGTTCCTGGCGTGCATATTGTATGCTCGCCAGAGATCACTTCGGTGCTTGAGCCAACTACCATGTTGACACCGTCCATAACGTTCGGATTGCCTGCCTTGCCAACGCCAGCTATCCGCCCATTCTTGATGCCGATATCTGCCTTTATTATCCCAAGAACCGGATCCATTATGATTGCATTCGTTATTACAAGGTCGAGCGCACTCTTGCTTGTCACCCCGCTTGCCTGACCCATTCCATCACGTGCACTCTTGCCTCCTCCAAACACAAGCTCGTCTCCATAGGTGAGTAGGTCTTTTTCAATCTCTATTATCAGGTCAGTGTCTGCAAGTCTAACTCTGTCGCCTACAGTTGGGCCGAAGAGGTCGGCATAGCGTTTGCGAGGGATCTTAAGCACCTTTGAATCCCCTCTTCTTGGCCTTTGCAAGCGAAGAAACCTTTTTGTTTGCAAGCCTGCCGTTTACAAGCCCGCTAAAGCCATAGACTATTTTCTTGCCGCCGTACTCCACCAGCTCTACCTGCCGCGTTTCACCTGGTTCGAATCTGACAGAAGTTCCGGCGGGGATGTTGAGGTGGAAGCCATAGGCCTTTGCCCTTGGAAAAAGCAGCGCCTTATTCACTTCAAAAAAGTGAACATGCGATCCCACTTGCACCGGCCTGTCTCCTGTGTTGCTCACTGTAATGCTGACTACTTTTCTGCCCTTATTTGCTATCACAGGTTCTTCTGACAGGAAATATTCGCCAGGAATCATGGCTATCACACTATTGGATCGTGCACGGTTACCAGCTTTGTACCATCTTCAAAAGTGGCCTCTACCTGCACGGTCTTCACAAGCTCGGACACGCCCGGCAACACGTCATTTCTTGACAACACCCTCCTACCAGAACTCATCAGCTCTGAAACCGATCTACCGTCCCTTGCTCCTTCAACAATGTGATCCGTAATGAGCGCAACCGCTTCGACATAGTTAAGCTTGAGCCCTCTTTTCTGTCTCCTGCGGGCGACTTCTGCGGCCATGAAAACGTACATCTTGTCTATTTCGCGCGGGCTGAGCATCATATCGATGTTGGATTACTAATTCTTGTATTTATAACTGACGTACGAAAGGCATAATTTTAACAGCAAGTAATGCAATTTGTGCTCTCTGTCACTTCTGTGGCTGGCAACGTCTTTACTGATAACCGTCTTGCGGCAATGTATCGCAGGGCGAAGGCTGCTGGAACATGCGAGCGGGTATTTGTTTCAAGAATAGAGATGGAAAAATTAAGGCTCAGGCGCACTACTGATGGTGGAACTGATGTAGGGCTTGTGTTGGAGCCAGGCAGCAGACTTCACCACGGCGACGTTCTCGCAGAAGATAGGTTCATAGTAGTAGAACAATTGCCAGAAAAAGTGGCGACCGTGAGAGTAAGGAAGGGCGACCCCGAGAAGATGGTCAAGATTGCAGCTCTGGTCGGTCATGCTATAGGCAACAGACACCGACCGACCGCAGTGGATCGTGTCACTATTTCGTTTCCACTGCAGGTTGAATCAGAAGTCCAAGTTTTCAGACAGTTACTTCCTGCAGAAGTAAAGATTAGGGTAGAGGAGAAGGTCTTTTTGCCTACTGGAGAAGCTCACATGCATGACTAAGCACGAATTCCACTTGATGCAGCTTGCAGATTCGTTCTTTCCGTCTGGAATGTTCGGGTTATCTGGCGGCCTAGAATCTTTTTTCAAGACCGGCAGGATAAAAAACAAAGACGGAGTCCTGCGCTTTATTCGGCAGCAAATAAAGTTTCAGATAGTGCCCTGCGACTGCTCTGTTCTTGCCATAGTCATGAAAGCTGCAAGAAAAGGGAATGTTGCAGCTGCTATGGAGGCAGACAACCGGTACCATTCAATGAAACTGGTAAAAGAGATCAGAATGGCATCGACAAGATCTGGCCGGCAACTGCTAGGTACGCTGAAGCATATGACAAATAATAGGTTTGTCAAAAAATTCTATGTGAAAGTGGAGAAAAAACAGAGCCCTGGAACCTATCCAGCATGCTTGGCAGTAGCGGCGCATGCATTAATGATACCTGAAAAAAGCGCACATCGCATGTTGCTATATTCGTACTGTGTCAGCATAGTCGGATCTGCAGTCAGGCTCGGCATCATTTCGCATATTGAAGGGCAGAGCATCCTGACACAGCTTGCAACAGACGTGAATTCTGCAGAGATCAACGTCTCTGAATTGTGGCAGCTGGCGCCATTGCCAGAGATCATGCAGATGCAGCACGAACAAGATGATCTGAGAATGTTTATTACATAAAGAGAGATCGTTTTGATATGGCAAAGCGGATCCCTAGAGTCGGAATAGGAGGACCAGTCGGCTCTGGCAAGACCAGACTGATAGAACAAGTTGTACCTGTTCTAAGCAAGCAGGGGTACCGCTGCTGCATAATATCTAATGATGTCGTGTCGAAGGAGGACGCTGAGCGTATGCAGCGCACGCTGGCGACAGAGGCAAGATTGATGCCGGAAGATATGATAATCGGGATTGCAACTGGAGGATGCCCTCATACTGCCGTGCGAGAGGATCCATCTATCAACCTTGCAGTTATTGACGAAATTGAACAAAAAGATCCATCGCTTGACTTGATAATAATAGAGAGTGGCGGTGATAACACTATGACGACATTCAGTCCGGCGCTTGCGGACTATTTCATCTATATCGTTGATGTAGCGGGCGGAGACAAGTATCCAAGGAAACGCGGCCTTGGCATTGAAAGCTGCGATCTGCTCGTAATAAACAAGATCGATCTTGCTCCTCACGTAGGAGCAAACCTCGCGGTCATGAAGCGGGACGCTGCGCTTGTCAGACCAGGCAAGCCTGTCGAGTTTGTCAACTGTAAGACTGGAGAAGGAGTTGACAAGGTTGCCGGCAATATAGTAAGGGATGTCTTGTTTGACAGACCAGTACAGAGGAAAAGGAAAAGATGACAGGTGTCCTTGATTCCTTCCGCAAATACGGATCTGCGGTAGGCGAAAAAGGGCTGGCACAGATCGAGCTTGCAAAAGTTGGAAACAAGACTGCGATCAGCAGACTGCGAACAAGAACTCCGCTTTTGGTGCAAAAGGCACTTTATCCTGACACTATCCTGCCTAGGATGGCACACATTTACCTCATGTCTTCATCAGGCGGGATTCTGCACGGCGACAGGATGGAAATTGACATTATTGCAGGAGAAAGCACGTTGTCGCGCATCACGACCCAGGCTGCAACTAAGATATACAAGATGGACAAGGGTTACGCCACACAGACGGTTTCAATTTCTGCTCAAACCGCCAGTTATCTGGAATTTCTACCCTACCAGATCATTCCGTTCAGGTCGTCAAGGTTTTTCCAAGAAGTAGACATTCAGCTAGACAACAATTCGACGGTTGTATACTCTGAAACACTGTCAGCGGGCCGCACCGCATCTGGCGAACGCTTTGATTTCGACCTGTGTTTTCTCGGAATGCGTGCTAGGGATGAAAAAGGCAAGGTGTTGTTTGCAGATGCCGCAAAGCTAGAGCCGGGCAAGGACGAAATGGAGTGGCTCTTTGGAGGCAAGACGATCTGGTCAATGCTTTATGTCATTGCTTCTGATTATGAAAACATGCAGAAACGGATCAATGCCGTAATAAAGGAACATTCTGTGCTGGCAGGCTGCTCGGTCCTACCACATGATTGTGGACTTGTAATAAGAATGCTTGATGACTCGATAGACAAGATCAGGAGCCTAACAGAATCTATTGCAGGCATTGCAAGAATGCATGTACTAACAGCCGCAGCTGAAGCTCATACACGCATCTGATTGCACATTTTTATAACTGCTGACCAAACCTTAACGGGTAATGGCCGCAAATGGTCAGCTACTTGGCGAGGGTACAAGGCGAAGCAAGGGGGATCAGGCTAGAAGATACAACCTGCTTGCCGCGCGGCTGATCGCAGAACTTGTAAAGAATTTACTTGGTCCACGCGGACTTGAAAAAATGTTCATAGACGTAATGGGCGAGGTCACGGTAACGAAGGACGGCGCGACGCTCTTGCGCAAAATAGACGTCGAGCACCCAGCAGCCAAGGTTCTGATAGAAGCATCAAATGCTGTTGACAATGAAGTAGGTGACGGTACCACTTCTGTAGTCGTGCTTGCCGGCGCACTCGTGCAAAAGGTGGAGGAGCTGCTCGACATGGGAATGGCCCCGTCAACCATTTCAGATGGCTACCTCAAGGCATTGAATATTGCTCTCGATGCCCTGAACGACATCTCTCAAAAATATAACAATGCTGACAAGCAGGTCATGCAAAGGCTTGCTCGCACCTGCCTTCAGTCAAAGGCCCTGGCATATGGCGGAGACTATATTTCAGAACTTGTGGTTGATGCGATTTGCTCTATAGCCGATTTTGAAAACAATCATGTCGATATAGACGACATCAAGATCGAAGAAAAAGAGGGCAGCATGATGGACACACAGCTTGTGATGGGAATCGTCATCGACAAGACGATAGACAGCTCTGCAATGCCAAGGTCGATAGAAAACGCCAAGATTATTCTCATAAATGACGAGCTGGAAGGCAAAAGGACAAGGACAGATGCAGAAATCCGTATAAATTCTCCAAATCAGATCAAACAGTATTCTGACGCACAAACGATCATGATAAAGTCCAAGGTGCAGCATATCATAGACTCGGGCGCTAACGTTGTCTTCTCGCGCAAGGGGATCAACACGCTTGCCCAACACTTGCTGACAAGGGCAGGCATAATTTCAGTTCGTAGGGTAAAGGAAAACGATCTGCTGTGGCTCGCAAAGGCCACTGGGGCAACGATATCTGAAAAACTGGATCACGGACACGATGATCATCACAACCATGATCATCATCATGACCACACTCACCACCTTGATCACAACCATGATCATCACGATGACGATCATTATCATCATGGCGACATTGACATCAAGCTCGGTTTTGCAAGGCGCGTTTACGAAAAACAGGTCGGAGACGATAGGATGGTCTTTGTACAAGGATGCAATAACCCAAATGCAGTGACGCTCTTGCTTCGTGCAAACTCAAAGAGAACGCTTGACGAATGCCACCGCTCTGCCCTCGATGCCATTTCCGTGCTCAGGAACTTTATCATCAAGCCATTAGTGGTAGCAGGAGGTGGCGCAACTGAAGCCGCCATTGCTAAGATGATAAGGGAAAGAGCCCCGTCCATTGCAGGAAGGGAGCAAATAGTCGTCCAAAAGTTTGCCGAAGCGCTTGAAGAGATCCCGCTGACTATAGCAAGAAACGCTGGGATGGATGTGATTGACACACTTGCACAGCTGCGCACAGGTCATTCAAACGGAAAAACAAGCTCGTACGGTGTAGAAGCGATAGAGCGAAAGGTTCAGGAAATGCTGCCTTCGGTCATTGAACCTACCGTGGTCAAAGAACAAGTGATCAAAACTGCTGTCGAGGTCACGAACCTGTTAATCAGAGTAGATGACGTGTTGATGGCCAAACCTACGATGTATACTCATACACATGCTGACGGCACAAAGCATTCTCATGCTGGAGGCGATAAGGAGCACCAGCATGATTACTTTGACAGGCTGGGAAGACAACAGCGGCCAAAGCACCACTATTACTAGAGAAAGATTTGTTCCACCACTCCAAGTTCGTATATCAAACCTGCGCCGATCGCAAGCGTGGCAATTGCTGCGGTGTAGCGGAGCGCAAGGCTGAGCTTCATGTGCCTTGCCTTTGCAAACGGCAGGCCTATCAAAGCGCTCATGGCAGCCATGCTGGCTATCGACCCTGCCCCAAAGATTGCAATGTATGCAAGCCCGAGTGGGACTGAGTTAATGGTTGACAACACCACAAGCATGAGCGCGCCGCTCCCAGCCATTCCATGTATCATCCCTATTAAGATTGACTTGTGGCTATGCCGGTGATTGTGATGATCGTGCTCATGGGAGTGCACAATTCCCGTGTCTTCATGTACGTGCACGTGCTCGTGAGTATGGCGCCTGAATATTCCTCGCATGAATTTGCCTGCCTTAAAGCCAGTCAGAGTTGTGACACCTAGAAAGACGAGCATTATCCCGACTCCGAATTCGAGCGTTCCGCTCACTCTTTCAGGAATGTTGATTGCCAGCAGCAAAACTATCAGGCCAGCGACAAACAATGTCGCAGTGTGACCGAGACCCCACAGCGCTCCCAGAATGGGGGCCCTGCGCAGCTTCTTGTCGTTTGAAGCCACGATCGTGGAAACCGCTGCGACGTGATCGGCCTCCATCGCATGCTTTAATCCTATCACAAGCCCCAAGAGCAAGACGCCCGCTGGCGTAGAATCGCTGATCCCTGCCTCCACAGGAGCAAACAACACCTCTATTAGATGATTGAATGGCTCTGCTATCAATCGATTATTTCCCTCTCAATGTCCCGCCATTATATAGTTGCTTGTTGGAATGGGCTCATTGATCGTGATCTTTCTTGTTTTGTGTTTTTCTATTGCTACTTCAAATGTGATGACTTGCAACGTTTCCGGGACCCCTATCATGACACTATTTTCGGACAGTAATTTTGATACATCATTCTGGATCTCGCTATCTTTTTTGCCAGCGCGGATTCCCTTTACTACATAAGCACAATATGCAGTCAATGCCTCGCTGGTGTTTATCTTGATGTTCTTATGGATCTTTTCTTCGATCATCTTTGCAGAGGCAAAGAAGGCGTCTTCGTCATAATCAAAGACCTTCGCAAAGGGGGGGACATCCCGCTCGCCCCTGACTGTCGCCCTTACGTGGATCATTTGCGCTTGGGCACCTTTGCCTTGGGTCCGCCAAAGCTGTATGTGTGGCCCTTGCCGCGGTAATAGTGTGGCCTTACTGGATGGCCTTCCGTCTGGCCCTTCTTTGTCAGAGAAAGACCTGCCAGCAGCTCTACTATGAGCCTGTTTGCAAGCCCAGATGTAATGCCGCCGTTGTACGAGTTGCCGTCGCTCACGTCATAGTTTGGTGCCACTTCGACAAGGTCGAAGGCAAATTTGTCAGGGTCAAACGAGGTGGACAGCAGACGCATGAGCCTCATGCCCTCTCTTGACGTCAGCCCATTTGGCTCTGGTTCGCCGGTACCCGGCGCATATGCCGGATCGAATGTGTCAATGTCCCAGCTGATGTAGACGCCGTCGACATTGTCGTTGGCTCTGTCAGCAGCCTCTTTTGCAATCTGATCTATTCCAAGCTCTTCAACATCGAGCATCGTGAACCACTGAAAGTCCTGATCGGCCATCCACTTGTAGAGATCGGGTCCTGGCCAGTAGCCGCGTGGTCCGATTAGCGTATAGTTCTTGCCCTTCAGGCACCCAAGCTCCATGATACGGCGTATGTGCGCGCCATGATCGTACTTGAAGCCGCAGAGGCCCTGCGGGGCGCAGTCGGCATGGGTATCGATGTGGATCATGCCGATGTTCTTGTGTTTCTTGGCAAATGCCCGGACGTTTGCAAACGTAATGGAATGATCGCCTCCAAGCATCACGGGGATGCCGTCAATATCGAGCACTTCCTTTACCTTGTCAGTCATCCTCCTGTGCGACTCCACAACGTCTCCCGGAGAGACTACTACATCGCCATAATCGACAGTGCGGAAAACACCAAACGGGTCGACGCCTGTTTCGATGTTAAAATGCTCGTAAGGTGGTGAAGGAACCGTCGAAGCGGCGCGGATGGCTCTTGGGCCATAACGTGCACCGGGCCGGATGGTCGTGCCAAAATCAAACGGTTCGCCAATGATCGCGACATCTGGCTTTACTTTTTTCAGCTCTGCGTTGCTCTTGACCCACGGCAGCTTTAGAAATGTCGGTATGCCAACAAATATCGGCTCATCATTTCCCTTGTACGAGTCTCCGTAAAATTCCATCCCCATTAATGGTCGAGATAGATAATTAGTAAGTATTTCTTAAATATTGCTAAGTAATCTACGTTTTTAACTTTGTTCGGCGGCCGAACGAACTGCGCCAAGAGCATAAGAAAACGTAATCTACGTTTTTCTTCCAGCAACCAACGCAGCGTAAATGAAAGGCAGAAGCGTAGTGGCCTCGCCGTGGATGGTGGTCTGTCGTGCCTTTGTGGTCACCTTGCCCCATGATATCGCTTCTGCAACGAGCGCTCCACTTAGACTTCCGTCCCATTCCGGTGCGGTTGTGATGTAAACGGCATAGTCAAGCCCGCCCCTGAACTGGTTCCACCAGAGCGTGTGATGTTTTGATATGCCTCCGCCTATCATGAAAGCCCCTGATTTTTTGGCTTCAAAAACAAGATCTGATAACTTGCTTTCGTCCTTCAGTATGTCTATCTTGAAGTCCTTGTGCTGCTGGTAAAAGAACCAAACCTGACTCCCTACTGCGCCGTCTACGATACCTGGCACAATCACAGGAATCTTGTTCTTGTGCGCCCAGTAGAGAAACGACGATTTGTCAAGCATGCTTCCAATATAGTCGGTTATCTCGTATGTGGCGACATCGCGCTTGCCTTCCTTGTACATGTTGTTCAAGCATTTCTGCACCTTTTCTTCAATAAGCGGGCCATAGTTGTCCATAGGCACGAGCACATTGCCTAGCCTGTGGATGTTCTTGCCAAGAAGCATTCCGTCGTCCATGCGGAAGTCGCCAGCATAGTACTTGTCATAGGACCTCGCAATGTCATGATCGAGTGCCCCACATGTGGTGATAATGACGTCACACATCCTGTTCTTCACCATGTCCCGCACAATGCCCCTTGCACCGGTGGACATCAAGGCTCCGACAAACGACATAAACTTGGTACAACTCTTGTCGTCGATCATCCTGCGCAAAATATCGACGCCGTCGGCAAGGTTCCGAGACTCAAATCCTCCTGAATACGCCATGTCGGAAAAGATGGAATTGACATCGTCTTGCTTTATTTCATAATCCTTTACAGCGCTGCGCAATAGATCCTTGCCTTTTTTTGTCCTGCCGGCCATTGAGGCTCTTTCACAGCGCCTAGATTAATGAGTCTTTCCTGTTCTATTTGACTTCATTTGTTTCTACTGCTACCGGCGGTTCCGGCGGGTCCTTTCTGTAAGCGAGCTTGAGCCACACAGGTGTGATTATCGTGCTCACTGCGACCATGATTACCACAGTGCTAAATAGGGTGTTTGATAGGACGCCTGCTGAAGCGCCCGCGGCTGCAACTATCAGACCAACCTCCCCTCTGGATATCATACCTATTCCAACTTTCATTGATTTTCCCCTGTCCTTCAGGAATAGCATCGATGGGAGTCCGCAGCCGACAAGCTTTGTTGCAACAGCCACTGCAATCATGATGCCGGCAAGAGCCAGCACTTCCGGAGTTACCCCGCGTAGGTCAACCCTAGCACCTATTATCGCAAAAAAAAGTGGGGCAAAAACAATGTCTAGCTTTTCTGCATACTGCCTTATTTGCTGGAAAGCCTTTGAAGCAGTCACAGCCATGCCTGCAGCAAAAGCGCCTACAATCGGCGATAGTCCGGCAAAGGCCGCCGCTCCCGACACTGCAAAGCAGGCAGCTGTGGCGGCGACTTCGGTACTTCCATGTGGCTTCCAGATCCTAGAATTCAAGAGCCTTGGTATTGCAAAAACCGAAGCTACCAATATTGCGGCATAAATGCCAAGAATCTGCAAAAGGGACAGGACAATGTTGCCTGCATCCGGACTGACATTTCCTGTCCTAACCATATTAAGAACAACTGATAGTACCGCAATAGCCAGCACGTCGTCTGCTACAGCCGCGCCCAGTATGAGCCTGCCTTCCTTTGAATGCAACCTTCCAAGCTCGTTCAACACTTGGACTGAAATGGCTATGCTCGTAGCCGTTAGGGCAGTAGCGATGATTATTGCAGGCAGCGCTTCGACGCCCATTGCTGAAAAGACGAAATAGCCTACGAAGAACGGCGCGATAACTCCCAGCGCGCCAACCGTAAACGAAGGGGCTCCAAGCTTCATGAATTCTTTCGGGGTAGTCCCCATGCCTGCTACGAAAAGGATGATTATCGCAGCAATTTCGCCAATGATGATCATCGTCTCGTCAAGCATGACAAGCGGATGACCGTTGATGAGTAGCAGCCCGCCCAGCGCAAAAGGACCTATTATGATGCCTGCGATTATCTCCCCAAGAATCGCAGACTGTTTTAATTTCTGCACCAGTCTGGCCATGAGTTTTGCGGCAAAAAGTAGCACTGCCAAAGAAATCAGTACCTGAAGAACAGTTTCAGTAGCCAAAAATCGCACTATCCTCTGCTCTTGGTACGTAAAGTTGCGTCAATTGATCGATCCATCAAGATTTGCGTATGGTTGATTTTATTACTTTCCGCGAACACGAAAAGATGTGCCCACCTGGGTATTTGCTCTGAAACTGGAAGTTCAGAGCACATGCTTTGCCAAAACGCTTCTAGCATAGTCCGTGACTTCAAGGCCGTTTTGTCTTGCCTTCTCGTTGAGGCGATCCCAGATCTTTTTGTCCGACTTTTTACGTGGGTCAAATACAAGACGCACGGTCAACAGCCCCTTTGGTGCTCCGCGCTTCACTCCTGCGGCCTGCATCTCTTCCTGAAGTTTTGACTGGGCCGCGGCGGCCACTAGCCTATCATGTATCTCGGGTTTTCTTGCTATCCTGATCGCTTCATACGACGTGATTTCGCCCTTGCCTATCTGCTCCTGCAATTCTTGCGGCAGGGTCAGGATGCTGAGCCATTCACTTATGGTGCTCTTTGGTAGCCCGTATTTTGCAGACGTTCCTGTGATGCCGCCTTTGGTAGACTCGACCAGCTTTTTGACCATGCGCGCTTTTTCAAGCGGCGATAGGTCCTTGCGTATCAAATTTTCAAAAAGCGATGCAGCCTCTGCTTCGGCACCTTCAAGCTCGGTGATGACGGCCGGAACTTCATTGACTCCCTTGGCGCTGAGCGCAAAGAATCGTCTGCGGCCGATAAGGAGCTTGTAGCGCCTGCTTTCATCGTCAAAACGAACAACCACCGGCTGAAGCAGATCAAACTTGTTCAGATGCTCCTTCATGAGCTGATCGCTTGTGTCATTGCCAAAAGGATAGTCCTTGCGGACGTTCTCCTCTGCGACGTCTATTAGACCAACCGGTATGTTCTTGACCTTCATCTTCAACTAATTAGTAATGATGATATTTATAAATACCTTTCAGGGAAGTAAAATTTTCCAATTCGGCAATTCAAAAGTAAACTACGTATCATTTTTTCGTATTGAGATGCGTAGTTTACATTTTTTACCCCAAACCTTATATCATTTTTAGTCAATTGTCAGGGAATGAAAAATAACCTGAGCGGAGTGCTGCGGACCGAGCACGATGCCGTCAAGACTGCCTTCCTCAGTTATTACATTTCGATGTACAACTCTGTTAACAGGGAAATCGGTTTTGAAGATGCACCAGTGACAGTTGATGAAATCTATGACTTTGTTCAGGATTTGAAGCACGATGCCGGCAAGCTAGTGCCAGACATTAGTAAGGAAGACATCAGCTTTTGCTTTCACCTTCTTCGGATGTCCGGCGTATGTAGGGCCTAAGTTCGACAGTCGAACTTTTTGCGTATTTATGACTTATGCAATGCTTAAATATTTACTATATATATGAAAACATATGGCGGCGATGGAATACAGCATAGCCATAATCGGCTTCCTTATACTTTCACTTACAGTCGGCGTCATGACATCAAGGCTTGTAAAAAAGAGTAGCAAGAGGTACATGGTAGCAGGCAAAAGCCTTCCACTCATGTTTGTTGGAACGATGCTTGCCGCACAATCTATCGATGGGAACTCTTCCCTTGGCAACGCGGGGCTAGTTACTGTTGGTGGATTTTGGGCTGGAGCAGCCCTTCCTCTGGGTCTAGCTATCTGTCTATTCCTTACAGGACTTTTCTATGGTCCAAGACTTAACAAGATGGCCATGCTTACACTGCCTGATTTTTACTATCGCAGATTTGGCAAGGGTCCAGAAGCAATATCGAGTGGCCTTTTACTGATAAGCTTCACAATCCTTGTTGCAGGAAACTTTGCGGCTACAGGTTACATTTTATCAACTGTACTTAACATTGATCTTACATGGGCTATATTTATCGGCGCCTTAGTCGTGTTGGTGTACACCTATGCAGGCGGCCTATTCTCCTCCGCATACACGGATATTTTTCAGATCTATTTGGCAATCATTGCATTCTGGGCGGCGTTCCTATTCTTCTATGGTGGGTACGGTCCTGCACCCTTTGACACAATGCTTGGCGCTACTCCACCAGAGTTCCTCGACTTTTCGGGTCTGACGGACATTGGCAACGGCGCACTGATAAACTGGGCCGCCATAGCGGCTCTTGGGTTTGGTGACATTGTGGCACTCGATTTTATGGAACGGGTGTTTGCTTCAAAAGATCCGAAAACGGCTCGGAGAGGTGCCTTCATGGGTGGCGGGTTAACTTTGCTCACTGTTATTCCGACAAGCTTTATGGGAATCATTGCGCTGTACTTGATCTCGGCCGAATTGATGGTCCTCCCGGATCCATTCTTGGCTCTGCCAACTATCGCCATCGACCATGTTCCATTTCCAATTGGTGCCGCGCTACTGATGGGTGTAATGGGGGCGTCAATGTCGACCGCAAATGGGGGTTTGCTTGCCATTTCTAGCGTCATCTCTAGGAACATTATACAGAGAGACATCCTGCGAGGGCTCAAGAAAAAACCTGGTATGGACGACAAAAAGTTGCTCATGACTACTAGGATTGCCACCATACCCATGATGGTCGCCGCATTCGTGTTGGCCTCACAGCTTCCTCAACCCGGCATTTACCTTGTTCTTGCATTCGACATTGTATTCGCAGGCGCCCTTGCTCCGCTCACTCTGGGTCTGTTCTGGAAGAAGGCTAATCGGCCTGCTGCCATTACTTCGCTTGCAGCAGGAACCGTGTTGAGGTTAGCGCTGTTCTTCCTGATCCCTGAAGAGCTTGCTGGGTTGGACTCGATGATACCGCCAGTAGTATCGTTCGCGCTCTTCATTGGAGTTGCACTTGCGACACAGAAGAAGTATCCTGGAGAGGAGAGGCATGGAGTTGTGGACTATGTACCACCGGAGGACGACGTCGTCAGAGGAGAGGACCTTAAGGGGTACGTTACTCCTGCCGGGGGCAAACTACCATAAGAGCTGAAAGACTAATTAACTGTCCACAAGCTTCCTTTTTTGTGCCTAGCCAAGGATATGCAACC
>JBDZWB010000188.1:0-3761 GCA_040255975.1 Nitrosopumilales archaeon | reverse complement strand
TTTGCACCAGCGCCTCCTTTGCCTTGTTCTGCTCATCAAGATCATGTTCTAGCACTGCTATCTGTTTGTCGAGCTCGACTGTCTTGCTGCTGCGGCCGATGTCGAGGATCTCTGTACTGAGCACTTCGTCGACTGCGTCCATGTAAGATGCGGCCTTTTTTGTGCTCATCTTTGCGGCCTCTTCTGTGATTATCGGCAGCGCTTCGACCGGCTTTTCTCCTGACGTTATGATCAGCGGTTCGTGGTTACTACCGGTGCTGACGTCTTCTACAAGGTTCTTGACAGTCGAATAGATCTTTTCCACCTCCTCGTCGGAGAGCTGACCTGCCAACTTGTCCCTGATGCCGGCGCGCTTGCCCACCTCCTCGACAAACTTCTTGGGCATCGAGATGCTCCGGCCAATCCACCTGAGAACGTCAAGGTTCTTTGCCTCGCTCCTGAGTAAAAGCATCTGCTCAAGAGTCACGTCGAAAACGTCAACTCCCCTCGCTGGTGGGAACGCGTAGCGCAAACCGACGTTGAGCGTCCTGTGCCTTACCTCGATCGGGTTGAGGATAGCTATTATCTGCATGCCCTCGTCGCATATCGCAATGTTGCCGTCGCCAAAGAACTCACAGACCACGATTCTCACCTTGCCGTCAGGATGTCTAAACCTCATCGAGACTATGCGCTCGCTGCCTGCCTGCTCTATCGACTCCATTTTGGCACGCTCGATCTCTTTCTGGGCGACGCTCTCCAGCCTGTTTTCCTCCACAGGCTTGAATTTTAGCCGGGTCATCCATACGCCTCTTGCAGAGACGACCAACATAATGTCCTCCTGAGTCGGATGGTGGAGCTTGAGAAGAAGCGAGCTCTTGGTAATGGCGTTGACGCCGCTCACGTAATACCCAGAGGTGACCTTGCTCCTGATCTCGTTGACAAGGTATCGCAGCTCGACGCCGGAAAGCTCCATGTCTTAGGGACCGGTCAATTCGCAAATATTAAACAATTGGCTATTGTCAAACCCCCGCTTTGGCCGACAACCTAATCTGGCAAATGTGGACAGGACGTTAAAAGAGTTACAAAAAGGTCTCTGTTGCGCGCCTGATGCATAGAAAAGGTTCTTCAAGTATAATGATGCATTGTCTTATTATTCGATGTGTTAATCTATTGATCAAATGAGTCTTCTTATCGAGGAAGAAACAAAGGAAGCAGAAGAAGGAGTGCCGGTCTGTGGCGCAAACCTATCGTCACCAGTAGTCGATACAGCATACTACATCGACGAGGTTCACTACAAGATAGGAAACAGGATGTACATTGAGAATGCAGACTAGGCAGCAATAAGATTTTTCACCCCTCTTTTTTCTTACACAAGAAGAAAGTTGCTAATTGCTATTTGAAGACATTTGTATGACCATTCCTGCATGTCCACTCTCCCTTCCATCGACCTCTAACCCAGTCTATCTTCAAGTCATTCTTCTCAATAACCGTGCTTCCACAGACCTTGCAAGGAGGCAAAGCACGCATGTGATCAAAGAAAATCACGGACTATCTAGTTTCACGGGGTTTTTTGAGCCTTTGGCAAGTTCCTAGCGCTACTCATATTTGAGTAGGTTTGTAGCACCTTGATAAGAAAATAGGAGAGCTTCATTAAACAGATAATCTGCACTCATCCCCGCCAATTCGATTAATGACTCATTCCTTGGTGTGCTGCTTCTTCCGGTGCCACAGTCAGCCCGTAGAGCTGTATCAACACTGGGTGAATGCCAAGATGCACGGCCGCCATCACGTCATATGGACTTGCCTGATTGTTGACATTGTCTCTTAGCTGTATCATACTGGTTTCCAGCTTGTAGAGGTTCGTCGCATTATCGCCAGCGGTAAGCGGCCCAAGCGTATCGTTGAACAGCTGCATTACCGTATTGTTTGCAAGATATTGGGCGCTCTGGTATGCTGCTATATCGACTATGGTTGTTAGTGCAATTCCTGAAGTTGCATTTGAAATCATTGTAGTATCGTTTGCTATCGACGACATGCCATGATCCTCCATTGTCATGTTCCCGCTCTGATTGCCAGATAGGTTAGTCATGTCTGTCAAGTCAAATGGCGCCCCTGTAGCATTTCCATATTCGCCAAGTACAACATTGGTGAGATCTGCCAAAACTGAGGCCCACGTCGTAGCGTTGTTTCTCTGCTCACTTTCGACCCTTACTGTGGTAGCCTCGCCTAGGATGTCATTCAACGTCATGACAGTTTGGTTTGCCTGCTGCACTGCATCTTCTTGTGCCACCTCTCCCTGTGTTGTCAGCGATGTCATATCTCCTTCCAATTGAGCAAGAGTAGTGGTTAGGGTGTCTGCAATTCTTTCATTTCTCTCCATAATTTCATCAAGCGTAGTATTGTCTAGTAGGTCTGCCGCCTTGCTGGCATGGGCTTGGGCCAGAGTTACATTATTGTTTTCAAGATTGACAACTGCCAATACCGCTTCTGCCTTTATCTGCTCTACTAAAGAAATGAATTGAGCACTCTCACTTGCAGAGAATGTATGGGCATAAGTAGATTGGTTCAGCGGAAATGCGAATAACCCTAAAGAAAGGAGGAGTCCTGCCAGCAGAAATGCAGCGACTTTCATTTGCTATTCGTGCCCCGCTTCTTCGGAGTGGTCGCCACCAATGGAATCATGCTCATGCTCGCCTTCTCCCAGTGGCATGATTTCATTAACACCTATGACTATCGTGCTTGTATTGGGGAAAGTGATATCCGCGCTAGTTGGATTCATGATGGCAACATCTGTAATTGGCCGGCTGTCAGCAGTTCCAGTGTGGTTTCCATGGGGAGAATGAAGGTCTGCATGGTACAAACAGAGCTGGCCTGGACTTGAGAGTTCGGATATCAACTCTAGTTCAGCAGCAGTCATGTTCGGAGCCTGCCCTATCAGAATCTGGACAGGTGTCTGCGACTGCTCGTCACATGGCAGTTTCGTAGCGACGTGACCGTCCATTATCTTGTACGGGGTAGTGTCGTAAAAGTGGATAAAGTCATTTGCCGGGATTACTTTGGCAGACAGGTCTACAAAGAGAGAATCTCTGACAACATGGGTTTCATCGTGCTCTTGCTCACTTGTCATCGTCGCGTTTCCGTTATGCGTCGCAGAATCATGTTCGCCCGTCTGAGCTATTGTCGTGCTTGCCAAGCTGATCGCCGCTATGGATGATATAGCTATTGCAGATAACAGTATTAACAAGAATCTGGTATTCACAAACGCAATTGTGATCGAAAAAAGTCATAAGCATTGTTGCGACTTTGCCCAGTTGATTATACTAGCTTATTTCGCGGTGGAGTTATTTAGGACAAATGCAACAAATCGGTAATTGAAGAGTTACTGGCGTCCATGCCGATTGCGCTTTATTTGATCACAGCTCTTATCTTGGAAGCCACAGCCTCTTTGTCTTTGCCCACTTCTAAAACGACCTTTGAATACTCATGGTCCTTTAGTGTGAGCGTGATGCAGTTTGAAAAATCCCTCACATAGTAGAACGTCTTGCCGCCCTTTCTCAGCCAGAAAGTCCCGGCCATAAAGACTCCTGGCACATGTGTTCCAAGCCTGCTCTTTGGCAACCAAACCGGTTTTACCCTCTCTGTTGATACCTTTACGATGTTGTCAAGTGGGATTGTGATTTTGCTCTTGATCGCAAGGATTTTCTTTGCGCCGTCGAGCTTTATCGTGACTCCATCCTTGCCGACCGATATACTTACCATCGTCTCTCTTACCTAGATGTTGT
>JBDZWB010000015.1:0-14952 GCA_040255975.1 Nitrosopumilales archaeon | reverse complement strand
CAATCATGACAATCTACACATGGGTCGCAAAGGGTGCATGGTTTGCACTGGGCTATCCGTACGACTTCATTGTAGTCCCTGTCTGGATACCTTCAGCAATGCTGTTGGATCTTACATACTGGGCTACAAGACGGAACAAGCACGCTGCAATCATCATTGGCGGAACACTAGTTGGCCTATCGTTCCCACTGTTCAACATGGTCAACTTGCTGCTCGTCAGGGATCCACTCGAGGTGGCGTTCAAGTATCCTAGACCGACACTGCCTGCGTACATGACTCCTATAGAGCCTCAGGTAGGTAAGTTCTACAACAGTCCGGTAGCCTTGGGCTCTGGAGCAGGAGCGGTGCTGACAGTGCCGATCGCTGCGTTGGGTGCAAAGCTTAACACGTGGACATACAGATGGATGGCCGCGTGGAGTAAGTGGGACTAAACCTCCCCTTTTTCCTTTCTTTTTCATTTTTCCACAAGTCAGCGGATGCTAAAAAGACACAGCCATCATCAGGTTAACCCTTAAGATGCTTGGAACCAAATTACCTTCATGGACGTTTTCAAGGGTATAACCACAAAGCTTGACGTGCGGCAATTCAGCCCGCAGAATGTTCCCTCTGAAATAAAACGGACCGTGCTTGAAGCTGCTAGGATGACCGGCACCGGCCTCAATACACAACACTGGCGCTTTATCTTGGTGGATGATCGAGACCGTCTGAAAAAGCTCGCTGAAGACAGTACAAGTGGTATGTGGATAGAGGGAGCCAATTTTGCAGTAATTGTGCTAACAAATCCAAAATACAACTTTCACATGATTGACGCCGGGAGGGTGCTGCAGAACATGCAGCTTGCAGCTTGGAATTATGGTGTGGCTTCTGGGCTATTCACTGGTGTAAGGGAAGACAAGCTGCGGAATGACTTCGAAGTACCGAAAGAACTGAACATCACGTTAGTCGTGGGCTTTGGATATCCTTCAAATAAGTTGGTAGGCAAGAAAGACCGAGTTCCGCTGGACAAATTAGTATATCATGAAAAATATGGCAATCCAATGACTGCATAATTTCGTCAAAGTTCTGTGTGATTTATGGTGGGACTGGTACGAGCAGTAAGAAACCCTTATCTTCGACAATTGCACAATACTAGCATGGCAGACTCTGTGATGAGTTACGCCATAACCGCGGGAATCTTTGTGTTCCTGACTGCCATTCTCTTTGGCACGAGGGGAGCAAGAAAGCGCTCGCATGGCGAGATGTCTCCAGAAGGCAAGCATACGGAAGCAGCCTGATTCAGTCACTGCGTTGCAATGGTTCTAAGAGCTTTACAAAAGTGGACAGGCTGTACAAAATGGTGGGGTCGGCCGGATTCGAACCAGCGGCCTCCAGCGCCCAAGGCTGGCATCATACCATGCTAGACAACGACCCCAGCAAAGAGCTTGCCTGCCACGTGCAATTTTAACCTAATGAACAAATTGGAATGGGTTCTTTCTTGCCTTGCGGAGCTTGCCTATTATCGGTATAGGGTATCCACAGTTCTTGCAGCAGTTGCTGCCGTCCAGATTCCATGACTCTATTGCATAGCCATAGCGACCAATAACAACATTCTTGCATTCGGGGCAGTATGTATCCTCCAGCGGATGGCCGGGCACGTTTCCAAGATATGCATATTTTAGACCTTCTTGCTTGGCTATTGCATAGTGCTTTTCCAGCATCCCAACAGGTGTGCTGTCAAAGTCCATCATCTTGTAGTCAGGGTGGAACCGCAAAAAGTGTATTGGCGTATCTGGTCCTAGCTCATCATATGCAAACTTGCACAGCTTTCTTGCAGCATCCAAGTCATCGCCTGCCTGCGGTACAATAAGATCCGTTATCTCTACATGGATCTTTGTCTTGTCGCGGATCTCTCTGAGCGTCTGGAAAATCGGGTTTGCGTCAGGTATCCCAATGTATCGCCTGACAAACTTTTGCTCGCCGCTTCCCTTAAAGTCGACGGTGATGCAGTCAAGAAACTGACTCATCATGCTTACCGATTCTGGAGTGTCGTAGCCGTTTGAGACAAAGATGTTAAAAATGCCTCGCTTGTGAGCCTCAATACCGCAGTCGCGGGCAAACTCGATAAAAATGGAAGGCTCATTATATGTATAGGCGATGCCCTGTGCTCCATATTGTGCAGCAGTCTCAGCGACCTGTTCCGGCGTCATCTCTGCGCCTTCGACCTTGCGTCTCTGAGAAATATCATAGTTCTGGCAGTACTGACATAGCCAGTTACAGCCAGTAGTAGAAATAGAAAATATGTCCGTCCCCGGCATATAGTGTGTAACGGGCTTTTTTTCAATTGGGTCAATATGTCCTGCAATGACCCTCCCATAGACAAACAACCTCAATTTGTTGTTCATTACTCCCCTAATGCCACAGAGCCCAATCTTGCCTTCGGGTATTTCGCACAGTCGTGCGCAGGCGGTGCATTTTATCCTGCCGTTTGGCAATGTCATATAGAGCTCGGCTTCTTTGCCAGGAACGTTCGTCTGCACTGGCGTTATTTGCGCGTTTTAATCTTATAAATCCTCGGAGTTGAGACCCAAGGCTACGGCTTCTCTTTCCATGACACCTGCTAGTCTGATGTCATAGTCGGTGATGCTGTCACCTACGCTCCACGTGTACAAGTAGACAGATACTGTATTGTAATTGTTGTTCCAATCGGGGTGATGGTTCATTTCTTCTGCTTCCAGTCCAACTCTATACATGAACTGGAAAGCCTGCACAAAATTCTCGAACTTGAAAGTCTTGTAGAGCTTGCCATCTACGACCTGCCAGCCCCTCAATTCAGTATTCAGAAAACCCTGAATTTCTCTCTCCGTCAAGATCGTATAGTTCATGTCTTGAGGATTGATCGTTGTCGGGATGATGATGGATGGCCGAGTCTCTATGTTACCGCTGTGTAGGTGTGGCAACGCGGCTTTCTTGGTCCATCCGTCGAATGTTGCAGTTACCGTGAACTCTAATCCTTCAAGACTGTGGAACCCGATTGCGTTACCTGCAAGCCGTATTGAACCATGATCTGCAGAATCTGGTGAGATAAAGAAAAGCGGCGAAGCATAAGTCACGTTGTTTGATGGCTCAATGTACAGGGGAGGAGCGTTATCTGTCGGCCCGTCATAGTGGTGATATGTGAACAGCTCCACAGGACCGCTGGCAGCCCAAGTAAGTGTTCCACTGTAGATCACGTCTTCTCCAAGTGGTGGCAGAAACATCGCAACCTGATGGGATTCGTGACCGGCACCGGGGTCTTGAATCGATGTCATTGTCTTGGTAACAATCACCTTGCCAAGAGTGCCCTCTGCTTCCACTTGCTGCTGCATCGAGGTGAAGCTACCATAAGTGATAAGCGCAGCTACTATAGATGCGCCGATAACTGCTAATATGATAATTCGTTTTTCAATAGACTTTTTCCTGTCACTATCATCCAAATTTTCTTTCACAAAAGCGCGTGAGATAATCTACTATAAAAATTTGAACAGATACATGTTTATGCTAAGCAGCGACGCGCATCAGCTCGATCTCGTTTGACCTGCCCTTGATCTCTGTCGGCTCGGTGTAGTCATGCTTGCCCCATGACACTCGAATCTCCGCATAAAGTTTTTGCGCGCCAGAATCAAGGTCGCTTCCGCTCAGCTCAATTACCTTGTTGACATCGAACAAAAGTGACTTGGCTTCCTCTTCGGTCAGCGGGTAGAATGGTGCCTCGTCCTTCACTATGGACACCCAGATTCGATACGGGATCTTTGGATTGCGTGTCCAAAACAGCGCTGCCTTTCTTACAAACTTTAGTGGCATGACTATCCTCCTGCCTGACTTGATATCTGCCTCTATGGTCATCCTAAAGCCGTTGTCGTGCTTGTTGTAGGCGCGTTCCCAGCTCTTTTGCGTAAACACTTCCCTTATTGCACCCTCTATCTTGAAGCTCAGGCTAAGTGTGAGGGGCTGACCAGACTTGACGCTATCCTGCGATTTTTCAAGAGTTGCGCTGGCAATGAAACTATCCGCCATTTTGTCTGGATGGTATCATTTATATCCTCAATAAGTAGTTGTCTGTATTACGTTCATGCAGGCAGAAATTTCAGACGTAAAGGATAACGAGATTGAGCTAAAAATACGTGAGGAGGATATTTCAATTTTATACATCGTCCAACATGAACTCTTGAAGGAAAAGAGCGTGGACTTCGCCGGCGTGATCCAAAAGCACCCGCTGACAAAGGAATACCAGATGAGAGTGGCTACAAAAAGAAAAGATCCTATGGAAGTAATGCAGGATGCCTCGGCTTCAGCTCAGGAATACTCTAAAGAGCTGCTTGGCATGATAAAGTCCGCTCTCAAAAAGTAAGAGGTTTTTACACCTTGCGTTTCTGTCCAAAGTGCGAAACACGCCTCCGGCCAGCGCCTGGCGAAGAAATAATTGCATGCCCAAAATGCGGCTTTAAGACAAAGCGAGGACAGGAAGAAAAGCCCCGGAAAGAGGAAACCAAAAAGTCCAGCTCTGATGTTTCACTAAAAGTCATGGAAGGGGAGAGCGTTGAAGCCTTGCCTACTACGAACATCGAATGCCCTGAATGCAAGAATGACACTGCATTCTGGTGGATGCTCCAGACAAGGTCCGCTGACGAAGCGACTACGCAATTCTATCGGTGCACAAAGTGCAGCCATACTTGGCGCAACTACGCATAGCCTGTACCGATATCTTTAAAATCCGAAAGAGCTGCCAGATACAGTAATTTGGTATTTGTAGCTAGGAGCAAGTCGCCTGAAGAGTGGAAGGCTGTAGCGTCCGCAATATCGACCCTCGTTGACGAGGCCACGTTTGAAGCAGCCGCAGAAGGCATTTCTTTTCGCGGCATGGACCCCTCTCACATTGCACTCATCGACATACACTGGCCTAACCATGCGTTTGAAAAATACGAGTGCGATAGTCTAGTAAAGTTTGGTATCCGAGTCGACGAATTTTCAAAGCTCATCAGGAGGGCTGACAAAAAGGACGCGATAGAGATCTCTCTTGGCGATGACAGCATGCTACACGTAAAAATGTCAAACGGCTACAAGCGGGAATACAAGACTCGCCTTATAGAAAGCTCGGCAAGCTCTACTCCTCTACCAAAGCTCAATTTCAATTCTAAGGTCGTGCTTACCGCAGATGCTTTTGACAAGGTGCTATCAGATGTCCAAGTGGTGTCAGAATACGTTTCGCTTGAATCAAAGTCAGGCAAGATCAACTTTTCAGGTAGGGGTGACTCGGGCGAAGCCGAGATCGCACTTGAAGCTGGCAACGAGGGACTCGAAGAGCTGTCGGTAAAAGAAGAAAGCAAGGCTACCTACAGTCTTGACTATCTCTCAAAGATAACCAAGGCAGTAGTTTCAATGGGTGGCTCGGTCACTGCAGAGTATTCGAGCAAGATGCCTCTCAGGCTGGAATTCAAGATAGCAAACGTCGGCAGGATACATTTCTACCTCGCACCTAGGGTTCAGGATTAGCATGCGCCTTGTGATGAAGTTTGGCGGAACTGCAGTGGATTCCCCAGACAAGCTCAGACATGTTGCTCAGCTTGTAAAATCACACAAGAAAGGCAATGAAATCGTATGCGTAGTTTCAGCTGTTCGCGGCATGACAGACGGCCTATTGTACATAGCGGATAGCGTCAAGCGCGGCGACAAGACATCGATTGACGAATTTGTGAAAAAGTCAGCCAAGATCCATGCCGATATTGTGCAAGGCGCAATTTCTAATCAAAAGCTAAAGGACGAGGCTAATGCCATCGTCAAAAAGATAATCCGCGAGCTGGAAGATGTACTTGGGGGGATTGTGCTTTTAGGTGAGGTAACGCCCAAATCCCTCGACTACCTGATGTCGTTTGGCGAGCGCCTCTCTGCACCGATAGTCTCATTTGCTCTTCAGGATATTGGCGTCAAGTCTGATCATTTCACTGGCAAGGAGACTGGCATAGTAACAGACGGCAACTTTGGAGAAGCGCGGCCTCTGATGGACACGACAAAACTTCGGGTGAGCCACAAACTTGAACCTCTGCTCAAAGAAGATTCCGTGCCTGTAGTCACAGGCTTTATCGGTGCCGACCAGTACGGCAACATTACTACGATAGGCCGTGGCGGCTCTGACTATACCGCAACCATAGTTGCAGCAAGTATAGGCGCGCAGGAAGTTTGGCTCTGGAGCGACGTTGACGGGTTAATGACTGCTGACCCAAAAATAGTAAAGGACGCGCAGGTGCTTCGCGAAGTGTCATTTGCAGAAGCTATGGAGATGGCGCTCTTTGGAGCAAAATACATGCATCCGCGTGCGCTTGAGCCTGTGATCGACACCAAGATTCCAATAAGGATCAGAAACACTTTCAATGTAAAGCACGCCGGTACCGTAATAACCCAGAATCCAAGCAAAGAATCACAAAAGATAGTCAAGTCAGTAAGTGCAATACGCCATACAGCCCTAATAGACGTAAGTGGAGGTGGGATGGTGGGGACACCGGGAACGGCTGCCAAGATATTTGACACGCTTGCCAAGAATAGAGTAAACATCATGATGATCTCGCAGAGCCCTTCGGAGTCGAGTATTTCCATGGTGGTCCGCAAGACCGATCTTGACAAGGCAACTACGACGCTGGAGCTCAGTCTTCTTGGCAAGGTGATCAAGCAGATAAACGTCAACGACGATGTCGCAGTCATTGCGGTGGTTGGATCAGGGATGCGCGGCATAAAGGGAGTAGCAGCCAAGGTGTTCGGCGCAGTAGCAAAGCACGGCGTAAATGTCATAATGATCGCGCAAGGATCGTCGGAGCTGAACCTCGCATTCGTCGTGAGCGACAAGGACTGTGAGCAGGCAGTAAGGGCTCTGCATGATGAATTTGAGCTGGCTAAAGCGGCTGGAAAAGGATAAATTGCATCTCATCAATCTCAGTTTTTGCAAACATGAACGCTAGGAGAGGCAAGTTGTATGTCGTCGGGGTTGGTCCGGGAAGCCATGACCACATGACCTACCGTGCAAAGGAGGTCATTGACGAAAGCGAAGTCATTATTGGTTATGACACATATGTTACCCTTGTGGAAGACCTGATAGCCGGCAAGGAGGTCCACCGGTATGCCATGACGCAAGAAGTCGACCGTGCAAACCAAGCGATCGAGTTTGCAGAGAAAGGCAAGATTGTTTCGCTTGTATCATCTGGCGACCCTGGTATCTATGGCATGGTGGGACTGATCTATGAAGTCTTGGCGGAGAAGGGGTGGGATAAGGACACTGGAATCTATGTCGAATGTGTGCCGGGCGTTTCTTCGCTCAACTCGTGCGCAGCACTTGTGGGATCGCCGCTTATGACAGACTTCGCAGTAGTAAGTATGAGCGACCTCTTGGTCCCATGGGACATTATTGTGAAGCGAGTTGAAGCAGCGGCCATGGGCGACTATGTCACAGTCATTTACAATCCTGCCAGCAAGAAGCGCGTACACCAGCTGCGCGATACTCAAGAGATATTCCTGAAATACAGAAAGCCTGAAACGCCCGTCGCAATAGTCAAAGGCGCATACCGGGAGAGCCAACAGTTAGTGATAACGACTCTGGACAAAATGCTTGAACACCGAGATATGCTTGGAATGATAACTACAGTCATTGTTGGCAACTCATCTACCTTTAACTACAAGGGCATGATGATAAACCCCCGAGGCTATACGTCCAAGTACGAGCTGATTAAGCAGACAAAGCAATAATTTTCGTCCTAGTTTTATAATCCGAAAGCATCCGCTAACTTGTGGAAAAATTAAAAGGAAAAAGGGTTGTGGCTTAGATTACTTGCCACGGTCTTGTTGCGAAAGTCACGCCAAGGCCTACGCCAATGATTACGCATTGGTAGACAATGTTGCTGTACGGAATTGGCTTCAGTATAGGCTCTCCGCTCACATTCACTGTCGCGCCCCTGCCGAGACCTGGGCCTACGTGCTCTACGTTAAGCTGTGTGTGTACGTGGTATGTTCCTGGTTCGAGAGCCATCACAGTGATTGAGTATGGAACTGTTGCGCCCGGCGCAATGTCAAATATGTTGCCTGGTGGATCTCTCTGCAAGAATTCCCATCTGTTGCCCGCATTTGACGATTCGCTGAATAGTGACAGCCATGCTCTGAGAGGCCTGTTGACCAAGCTCTTGAGCTCTCCGCTTACGGTAAGCTGTTCACCTGTGTTCAGCGTCTGGTCAGAAAATTGCTCATTATCAATCCTTACGAATCTGCTCTGAAGCTGTGCTTGTACACCGTGCGCGTCTGCGCTTTGGAATACGACCGCGAATGCTGACAGCACCATGACAGTCGCAAGAGCCGTCACGACCAACGTCTTGCTTTCCATCATATCCCTATATCTTAGGTAGACCAGAAAGAACAAAGATATATACTTTTATGGTATGACTTTTGAAGCCGAATTTCGGATCGCGTTAATGCTAATTAGTGGCATCCGTAAAGGTAGTAGCACTTGTCTGCTTCTGAAGACGTATCGACCAGGCTGGCTCTTTCAAGTATTGAGGAGATAGGCCCTGCTACAGAAAAACGCCTCAAGGAGGCCGGTTTTAGGTCTATTCGTGACCTTCTTGTAAGAGGGCCAGTAGATGTCGCAGAGGCCACTGGGATGGAGATGGACGAGTCCGTCGAGATATGCAACAAGGCCAGAGTTGTGCTTGAAGATTTGGGGATAATTGACAAAAGCTTTGTCACGGCGACCCGTCTCTATGGCAAGGGTAGGGAACGCATATCGACGGGTTCGAAAAGCTTTGACGATCTGCTTGGGGGCGGCATAGAGACTAAGGCCGTGACAGAAGTTTATGGAGAATTTGGAACTGGCAAGACACAGCTTTGCCATACACTGTGTGTGCTGGTTCAGCAGACCAAGGCCGCCGGCGGCCTCTCAGCAAAAGCACTCTATATCGATACTGAAAACACATTTCGGCCTGAGAGGATCGTTTCGATCGCACAGGCTCGGGGCTTTGACTCGCAAAAGTCGCTTGAAAACGTTATTGTTGCAAAGGCATACAACAGCGCACACCAAGAGCTCATAATAGAAGAGGCAGGCGGCGTTGTCGAAGAAAACAATGTAAAGCTGATAATAGTCGACTCGGCAGTGGCACACTATCGTGCCGAGTTCTTTGGTCGTGCCACGCTGTCAGAGAGGCAGCAGCGCCTTAACAAGTTCATGCACATCTTGGTAAGGATTGCAGAAACGTACGAAGTGGCAGTGGTAGTGACAAATCAGATCCAAGCGTCACCAGACGCATACTTTGGCGATACTGTCAGGGCAACCGGCGGCAACGTGGTCGCACACACCAGCACCTACAGAATACACTTGAAGCGCTCAGGTAAGAACAGAATCGCAAGGATGGTCGACAGCCCGTACCACGCCGAGCGGGAAGTGTTGTTTACATTGTCCGACCGCGGCATTTCGGATGTCAACGAAGGTAGATAATATTAAATTAAGGCTGATGACATTGGCTTGCTATGCCACGTTCACACGGTACTAGAAGAAAGGCTCGTTCTATCCTGACAAAGGACAATGTCGTCAGGGGCATATCATATCTGCTTCACGATTACAAGGTTGGAGACAAGGTTGTTGTAGATGTTGACCCTAGGGAGCACGACACTACTCCGCATAGGAGGTTCCACGGCAGAATAGGCATCGTGGAAGGAGTGGGCAAGCGCACGCTAAAGGTCGCAGTGATGTTTGGCGACAAGAAAAAGATACTTCAGACCCGCTTCAACCACATCAAGCCTCTTGCAGGTACGACAGAAATGTCTGCAGCAGGTGCCAACAGCAAATGACTGACATTATCAAGAAAGAGATAGTCACACTTCCACATGTGAAAGAGATCCTTGAATCGGTCAAGCCAGACGACATGGACCAGATCCAGCGCTGGACTGCCGATTATGTCACCAAGTTCGCCAAGGTAGACTCAAAGACTGCTCAAAAAATGGTGCGCAAGCTTGTAGAAGAGTGTGACCTGACGGAAGAAGAAGCAGTTGAGGTGGTCAATATAATGCCGGTGTCGCTTGAGGAGCTAAGAGCTTTTACCTTTGGATGGAAAAAGCTTATTCTCACAGAAACTCTGGACAAGATGCTGAACATCCTGAAGGAAGGCACCCAAAGTTAAATACCCATTCTCGCATATAGGGATTGAACATTGTCAGGGCAACCACCGTCTACACCGGACGCTTCACCAGCTCACACTGATCATGGCCAGCCTAGGAAATACGAAGAGTACGCCTATGTCCTTGACTATACCCCGAGAGGTAAGTCAATAACTGTAAGGGGCAGGGAAGGCGTGATAATTCAGGCGATAGGCGAAGAACGGCTGACTCTACTCGAGCTTTTGGGAGTACAGAATGCAGCGGTGGAGCTTGGCGAGCGTCTGTATATCGGGCGGGAGGGTCGTGACAAGGTTGCAAGCGTTCTTGGCCGGCTAGAGTACAACGATATTTCGCAGGCGGCAAAGAATGAGCTGCCAAATATTGTGGAAAGAATAGTGGTTGCCAATGAAAAGCGGTTTGTGGAATACATCAACATGTCACAGCCGATAACTCCAAGGATTCATGCCCTAGAGCTTATTCCTGGCATTGGTAAGACCTACATGATGACAATAATCAAGGAAAGGGACAAGAAAAAATTTGAAAACTTTGCGGACCTGCAGAGCAGGGTGGGACTCCGCGATCCTGCCAAGCTCGTGGCAAAGAGGATAATTGAGGAAATAATGGGGCAGGCCAGAATGAACCTTTTTGTACGAAAGTAATTGCCCGGTATCACCCGTTCGCTTGGCCAGCATATGCTTGTGGACAAGCGCGTCCTTGCCAAGATTGTCGATGCTGCCAAGATAGGCAGAGATGAGGTGGTGCTGGAGGCAGGCACTGGACAGGGTATCCTCACAGCAGAGCTTTGCAAAGTTGCAAAGAGCGTTGTTTCATATGAAATAGACAAAAAACTGTACAATCAGACAAGGGAACGATTGTTGCAGTTCCAGAACCTCGAACTCGTCAATGCTGACTTGTTCAAAACGACTAATCTTGATTTTGATGTCTTTGCTTCAAACCTGCCATATTCGCGCAGCAGGGACGCCTTTGAATGGCTTGCAACACAGAGGTTCAAAAGGGCAATAGTGATGGTGCAGCAAGAATTTGTAGACAAGCTTGCGGCAACTCCAGGCAGCAAGGAATACCGTGCGATATCCGCACTGGCCACCTACTGCTTTTCTATAGAAAAGCTGTTTAGCGTAGGCAGACAGGCGTTTGAGCCGCAGCCAAAGGTAGAGTCGGCGGTCATCAGGATAGCTCCCGTAAATACAGTACCAAGAAGAATAATAAAGAATCTCAATCTCCTCTTCTCAAAGAGGAACAAGAAAGCCTCGACCGTTGCTACTAAAGCCGGCATCAATATCGATTTTGGAGACAAGCGAATAGATCATCTTGTATCAACAGACCTTGTCAGGATGGCCGAGCTGATGTAAATGTACGTCCCATCTGATGATACTTTCCTGCTGGCTGATTGCATAAAACAATACCGTGGCGAGTGGGCCCTTGAAATAGGAGTAGGATCTGGCATCCTACTCAACCTACTCGAAAAAAACTTTGCTCATGTGGCTGGCTCCGACATTGATTTCCGGGCACTCAAACACTGCAGCAGGTCCAATGCGATGCTTGCATGCTGCGACGCAGCATCGGCTTTTATTGGAATGTTTGACTTGGTAGTGAGCAATCCTCCATACCTGCCTGACGACAAGGTCAGGGATCCGACAGTCCATGGAGGACCTGCAGGGATCGAAATCACAATCCACTTTATAGAATCTGCATTGCCATTGCTTGCCAGAGATGGCAAGATGCTTTTCGTTATTTCGTCGCTGTCAGACTCATCGACCCTTGACCTGTTGATAGAAGGGAAAAAGATGAGTAAGAAAGTTGTAAAAGAAAAAAAGCTGTTCTATGAGACGCTCTCTGTTATTGAGCTAACCTGATCACTTTTTCAACAGCTTGGCAGCACGAGATGCTATCTGGTCGGCCATCTGTGAAAGTGTAGCACTGCCGCCCAAGTCGTATGTTACGTACTTGTTTTCATTGATGACGTCTTCGGTGGCCTTGAATATCGCGTCCGAGATCTGCTTTTCTCCAAGATAATCTACCATCCAAGCGCCTGACAATATGGTTGCCACAGGATTGACCTTGTTCTGGCCGGCGTACTTTGGCGCGCTTCCGTGGGCAGGTTCGAACATTGCATATTTTTCGCCATAGTTGCCCGAATATACATTACCAATCGAGCCGACGTGGCCAGAGGCACACTCCGACACAATGTCCATGAAGAGGTTCGTGCTCAAGAGAACGCTCTTGTTGAACCTTTCTGGGTTCTTTACCAACTGCTGGGTCATGTTATCGATATAATATTCCTCGACTTGGATATTCTTGAACTGCTTTTGCGCGTTTTCTACTGCCGTCCAGAATATTCCATCAGTCTCTTTGAGGATATTTCGCTTTGTAATGGCATAGACTTTGTCAAAGTCCCTCTTCTTTGCGACTTCAAACCCTGCCTTGGCTACTCTGTCACAGCCCTTCTTCGTGGTCTTGCGTATTGCGACTGCAGATTCATCACTCGTCTTGAACTCTATTCCGGCATACAATCCCTCGGTGGCTTCGCGCACGCACACAAAATCAAGCTGCCTTTCGGCATTCTTGTAGGTCTTGATCGGCCTGATGTTTGCAGATAGCTCGAACTTTTGGCGTATGCTCACAGCGACGCTGCGGGGCGCGTTTGGCACTGGCACTGTAGTGGTCGGGCCCTTGAAACAGGCGTCGGATTTTTCGAGCAATTTCCACACTTCTGGTGAAATGTACGAATTGCCGCCGTTCTTCTCCCACCATTCTGATCCTGCGTCACATGGAACAAGTTCAACCTTGGAATTGCAAGCCTTCAAAACTTTTATCATTGCACTGACAAGCTCAGGACCCGTGCCGTCACCTCTGATTACCGCTGCAGTCTTGGTAGCCAAATCAGAGAGGCGGCGCTTTTTTAGATATTTATTCTATTGCTTCGATGTCAGCTCAATGCGCGCAACCATCTTGTTGTCTGATGGAAAAGGAGGCGTATCAGAGGGTCTGGCTACCTTGGTGAATTCGCCAGCTTCTGAAAAATACGAATATTCGATGTTGTAGTTTGGAAGATCTAGGATCCGTTCCACATTTGTGCCAGTAGAGTTGTCGACCACTGTTATCGTATTGGTATTGTTGTATATCCTCATAAAGTCTCCGAGTGTCAATCTTACGGGCCTGATGTATTCTATGTGCACGACATTGCCAACTTCATCGGTGTGGATTGGGCGGGTGCATTCCTGATCTCCCCTCGGTTGTTTTCCTACATCGTCTGGCAACAGCATCGTCATGCCATCGACAGCCACTTCGATTCTGGGGTGGAGCTGGAAGCTTTCGATGTTATGCTGCCCCGGCTTTAGGCAGACGTTCCATGGCTCGGGAGGTGGAGCAAATATCGGAATAATTACAAGTGCGACAAGGGTGGCCGCGCCCATAGCAATTGGAACGATAAGCATCTCCTTCTTGCCCAGCCTTTTCTTTGGCTTCTCCTCCTTTATCTTGCGCTTTGGCAATCTGGCTGCACTAAGGGCATCCTAAGGCGTTAATATTGCTTTGCGCGCACATTGTTAAATAATGCTAGGTGTGGATGTACCTGTTGCAAATAGTCCAGCTCTCAGACATACATATCGGCAGCCTTTTTGTGCAGAGCGCGTTTGATTTAGTTGTTGACGAAGTAAACAGGCTCAGGCCAGACGCGATAATAGTTACCGGAGACCTGACTGACGACGGCCTGCTATTCCAGTTTGAAAAGGCAAGGAACGAGCTCAAGCGGTTTGCCTGCCCGAACATCATTGTCGTTGCCGGCAACCACGACTATAGGCACACTGGCTACCTTTTGTTCAAAAAGTTCTTTCCGTCAAAACAAGTCTACGAGTTTGACGAAGCTATCGTTGTAACCCTTGGCACCGCAAGACCAGACAGGGACGAAGGTGAAGTGGGATACCGGCAGAACCTCTGGATGGAAAAGACGCTGACAAAGTACCCTGAGACCAAGCCCAAGATAGTTGCAATGCACCACCACCTGATCGGCATACCTGACACTGGTACCGACAAGATCATTATCCTTGACGCCGGCGACACGCTGCGCACGTGCCTGCATTCCGGCGTCGACTTGGTTCTGTGCGGACACAAGCATCGGCCGTGGGTCTGGAACCTCGGCAGGTTGGAGATTGCGTATGCCGGCACGACTTCATCGACAAGGTTCCGTGGGTTCTTTGAAAACTGCTACAACATTATCGAAATCGAAAAAGGGAAAAAACCTCGCGTTGACATCAAGATAGTGGGCAAGAAGCGCTTTCCAATGGCAGAGCTTGTCGAGCGCTACAAGCCCTTTCTAGAGCAGGGATAGGCAGGCGTTTCTAGGAGAATCTGTAATTTTGGCGCAGTTTGGGACACCATTTTGGGTACTTTTTCCATTCTACCGTGCTCAAAAACCAAAGGGTGGAGGGGCTGAAGTGACCGAGGATATACACATGAACGCGTTTCCCGCCCAGAACTGAATCTGCTTAAAAGAATTAATTAATGAGAAGCGTTTATGCTTGTACGGCAGCAGTGAAGATTCAGAGTTAATCCTGACGTTGTGAAGAGAAGGCATTTGACTGAGCTGCCCTTTCATTCGTGCAAATATACTCATGCTTAGCATATATGATTATCATTGTTGACTAGCTTATAAAACATCTATTTCTAATATGTTATTGGATGATAGCTTAATATTTAGCATTAATCGTGCTAACAATATACAATAATTATATTGTCTAATCATAAATAGGGAAATACATCTTAATATACTGGTTGATAGAGTAAGTAACTCAT
>JBDZWB010000187.1:0-3795 GCA_040255975.1 Nitrosopumilales archaeon | reverse complement strand
CCAAGATTCTGGCGACGATGCGATTCGCGACATACTTGATTTTACCGGCGGCGCTGGTGCAGGCATCACGGTGATCGCAACAAGCAGCCCGTTGGCGTTTGGTCTTGCAACAAGGGTTGCCGGCAAGAATTCCATAATCAACTTGTTTGCAGGCATGCCTGCGGATCAGAAATTCACGCTTGACCCCAACTGGCTGCACTACAACCAGATCTCTATCACCGGCACTTTCAGTTCTACCCCTTCCATGTTGCAGGAAGCGGCCAGGATTGCGTCTGAAAAGATTGTGGACCTCTCGGAGATTGTCACGCACCGATACCCTCTTGAAGAAATCGAGCAGGCCATACAGGCCACAGAGAGATACTATGGCTTGAGGGCAGTGATAAACAGGTTCTGACATACAAGACTTTTATAGCATCGCTGGCAACCGGTCAGCAATGGGCTTTCTCAAAAAGCTAAAGGAGACTGCGGAAAAGGGAATGGAAAAAGGCGCCGAGCTTGGCAAACAGGGAATCGAAAAGAGCGCAGAACTTGGGACCAAAGGATTTAACGAAGCCAAGGATGCTGCCAAGAAAGGATATGACAAGGCAAAGCAGGATCATGAAAAGCGCGACTAGAGCGGCATGCGCCGTAAGGGATTTGAATTGTCAGAATAGAACGGTCCTACGTCAAGCTAATTGCATCAACGCTCATTAAAGTAGTTCCCTACATGGTTACAGATCGCTCTTGTCCTTCAATGTCATTGTTCTTGCAGTTTGGCATATCTTTACCAAGACTGTTGTTTTAACATGCAGAAGGTATATCGCTCAACCTTATCCATTTTGCAGATTTGCCTGAAGTGAGATTCCCTTCTATTGCGTCAGTCAGTTCTCTCGATCCCGTGCAATCCTGTTCCTCATTTGTAGATTTTTCCCAATTCCTAATGTCATCATCTGCACCTTCATCGCTTCGATATTCTGCTCCTCGGAATACAATCGCTGAATGCGCTTCGACGTGCCCAAGTATATGAGCTGCCCATAAAGAAGTGCCGGCGGTATTCCAATTTTCAAAAAATATGCTATTGCTTATTTTGCTGTCATTATCCGGGTTCTCACATGAGATGTTTGTGTTATGATTGAAGACCTTGCCTGCATATTGCATCCAGATTGTATAATTGCCGTCTTCATTGCACCAAGTGCCTGCAAATAATTCCTCGTCATTATTCCATTGTGGGATTGGGATTTTATGTGCTTCAAGATTTCCAAAGACAGAGCTATCAGCAAATGCTAGTGCCGTGCTGTTCCTTCCAATATATTGCGAACCGCAATCTACACATCCTTCAATGCTGGTCATCAACCAGCCAATCTGAGTCATGTGCTGCGTCGGCGACGTTGACCACTTTTGATTCAGCATAAAGGCCGTGTAGCTGTCCATATGTGCAAAGATACTCGAGTTGTATGAGGGCGTATTTAGATATGCAGCAGTTCCGTGGATATCATTAGAGATTACATCATCTGTTTCTGCTATGATAAATGATGGTCGTATGGGCGAAGGAGATAGTGAATCATTAGCCAGCTTGTCAGGTTCTTGCAAAATAATGTCACTGTTGCATTCATGAGATGAAAGTGTAGGAAAACCTGCATCTGTGACTTTCCCTGCAACTAGGCTGATATCGATTACTGCATGCCATCCCTGCTGGCAATCTATAGGAGGATTGCCCGCATTATTTGGAAGGTGCAGGTATACAATGGCTTCTTCCCACAGTGGACGCGGTTCGACGGTGCCTATGAAATCCATCCCAACAACATTCCATCCTCCTTCAGATGACCATTTCTTTAACTCTGGTACGTTCAAGGCCTCTTCAATTATTTGCTGTTGCTCTCTCTCGGTCAACTTTGGGTTAGAAATAATTTGCAAATCATCATCGCCTTCCCCAGTCAGCTGTATTACTTCTAGGCTAGAAGCAGCCGATGATAGCGATATCTTGTCCTTTCCTAAAGTATCAGTTGCAGCGTCAGCTATCTGTTCTTCCACAACATCTACGACTTCTTCCGCAGTACCAATAATCTCCTCTTTTACGACACCATTAATGATGTCTGTTGCAACAGAAGTATCCAGCTCTTTTGCAACCTTGACATCAGCGGTTTCTTCGACAGTGGTAAGCGCCTCTTCTATGATGTCAACGGTAGATTCTACAATCTCATCCGAGTCCTCTAAACTGGAATCTGCATCTTCTTCAATGGCATTACTGATAGGATCGACTATCTCCTCTTCCACCACCCCAGCAGACTCTTGTATAGTATTCGTTGTCTCAGGTATGGTATCAATGGCGGCACCGGCTGTTTCTTCTAATGTAGAAGCGGTCTCTTCTATGATATCAGCTCCTTCTTCCACGGTATCACCCACTTTGCCCTCTTTGACAACAGAAGCCGTATCGTCAACAATTTCATCTTGGATAGATTCTACATTATCAAGGGTAGATCCCAAATCTGTTGTTACGTCCAATGAAAATGATAGTTCGGGTAAAGAAATGATAATTATCAGGTAGAGCAATGCAATCTGGACGGCGTTGACAGCATTCATGACTTAATCCGCGTTTTCCAAGCAAGCGTTCTCATGGCTACAAACGCTATCATGCCTATTATGGAACCGCCCACTAGTGCAATCACAACGTCTGCGACAGCAGGAGGCATTGAACTATAAAATAGCGATAGCAGAGAATCAGGCGGAAGTGAAGAAGCTGCGTCTGGATCAGCTAGCTTTATGCCATTATTGCTTGTAGTATCAATGACGATACTATCTCTGCCAAGTATGCTTCCAAATGTGTAGATCAATGATGTACCTGCTACGAAAGATATTATTCCCATTTTCATGCTCTTGGTCAATCTCGACCAAATTGCTTTGGTGGCTCTCTTCTTCTGCGACTGCAAGAAAGCGTCATCTTTTTTCAAGGGTGTATTGTCTTCTTTGTTCTCCTCTAGATCTACACCTATTATTATGATCGTCGTAGCTGGGCCATAATATTTGACTGGTTTGTTTTTTTGGCTTGTACCTAGTTTTTCTATTTTGATCAATCCTGCATCCATCAGTCTTTTTACGTGCCAATTGACCAAGGGAAGAGAAATGCCTAGAATCCTAGCCAGATCGCTAGGACTTGTAATACGTTTTTGGCAGATGGTAGTAAAGATTGCTCTGCCCGTATCATCGGCCATCTCTTTGCCAATGATTCTTAACCTATCATCTTCAGTGCTTATGATTTCAATATGCTCAATGACTTCAACAGATTCGTCATTGCTCTCAACAATACCATTATCGCCATCATGATCTATTTTGTTGGCAAAACCGGTGTGATCATTAACAGCATTTTCATTATTCAGAATCGATCAACTATTAGCAGTCCTTTAATTATAAATCAGATTTGAAATGGAGATACTTCCTAACGTTCTGATATTAATTTCCGGATTGATGCTTCGTGAATTTGTATAAGATGACCAGAATCATGGCTTATTCTTCTCTGATTATGTTTTTCACGAAAATTGAATTAAATTTGAATTTAATAAAACAATATTATCGTGTACGCTCTAAGATCGCCATTGTATGACAAAAAGATGAGTTGGAGTAGCATGGCTTCCAATCCAAGCGAAACGCTAAACAGGCTGTACGTTTGCACCAGATGCAACACGACATTTCTCTTTAAGGACGATACCAAAGAGCACACACAACAAATGCCAACACATTGCGACTTTGTTTATGTGCAGTTAGAATGACAATGTGTTCTTCTTGCACCAGAGTTACCCAACTTGTCTAGTAGTGACGAAT